>JBGOZX010000003.1:0-88884 GCA_041480425.1 Bacteroidia bacterium | reverse complement strand
TGACTTTTTCCTCGTTGAAATCGAATTTCTCAAGGTAAAAAATGAGTTCCTGTTCAAACCGGTTTTTATCCAGGTTTTCAGTTCCTACATTTTCTTCAAGCAGTGTAATTAGTTTTTCCTTTACTTTAGTAATTCTGCCCTCCTCAAATGTTTCAATAGTTTTGAGAGATGCAAGAATCCTTAACAGGCACTTTTTAAGGTCTGCCTCCATTGAATTTCCCTCTTCTGCTCTGTAGAGGTCGAGTATATTTAAAGATTCAATAATCTGGGTTTTTACCAAACCCCATTCAGATTCCGACAGCTCAGCTTTTTCGGTCTGAAGAGCATCAGGGAGTTCCATTATAGTTGTAAGAATCTGATCGTCAATGTTGATCTTTAAATCGCCGGCAATCTCCTTCAGCTGATTGTAATAGTTCTTTACAACCGATTTGTTGATCACAGGAATACCTTCATCTTCCAGAATGTCAAAAAAGATAGTCAGGTCAATCTTCCCTCTGTCGAGTTTCTGGCTTATTAGATTTCTTATCTCCGGGTCCTTCTCTTTATAAAGCCATGGGAGCTTTGTATTGATATCAAGCTGCTTGGAATTGAGTGATTTTATTTCAATGGTGATTTTTTTCTGAGGAGTTTCAGCTATGGCTTTTCCATAACCTGTCATGGATTTTATCATCTGCCGTTCTATTAATTTAGACCTGTTGTTTTACAGGCCGGGAAGTTACAAATTCTCCTGATATTTAACAACTGACTTTTTCTTCCAACGTCCTGATTTATAGTATGCGAAAGAGAGGATCAATCCGATCATCCATCCTGCAGGGATTGCCCACCAGATACCGGAAGGTCCAATTCTGGCCGACATGAAATAAGCCATTGGAATTCTTATTATCCAAAGGGAAAGAAGGGAAAAGAACATCGGGATCAGGGTATCTCCTGCACCTCTCATGACACCATTATAGATAAACATAAGGGTGAATAATAAATAGAATATGCTCACAATTGTCAGGTACTGATCACCTAATCTTATTACCTCCGGATCTTTTGTAAAAAGGCTCATCAGCAGATGTCCGAAGAAAACAATAAAAATAGATGTAACAATTGTTACAATTCCGGACATTTTTAAGGTGGCAAGAAGTCCCGCTCTTATTCTTTCCGATTTATTTGCCCCGATATTCTGGCCCACAAATGTCGAAAGGGCCTGGGAAAAAGACATTGCCGGAATCATTGCCAGCGAATCAAGCCGGCTGGCAACGGAAAATCCTGCTATCACATTGGTACCGAATTTGTTAACAATGCCCATCAATGCCAGTGCCCCCATTGCAACAAGGGTTTGCTGGATTCCGGTAGGCAGTCCGATACGTATGCTGTGCTGAAATACTTCCCTGTCAAAATGAAGTCCTTTAATGGCAATCCTGATCAGTTTATGTGTTTTATTAAGCCATATTATTGCAAGTACAAAAGCCAGACCGTTTGCTATCAGGGTAGCATAAGCAGCACCTGCGACCCCCCATTTGAAAACAGCCACGAACAGAAGGTCAAGGATAATATTAGCTATTGTTGCAATTATAAGAAAGTATAAAGGAGTTTTTGAATCGCCCAGTCCTCTCAGCACGGCACTTGTACCATTAAACCCAAAAAATATTATTATTCCTGATAAATAGATGCGGAGATATTGAACCGCCTGTGGCATAATAACTTCCGGGAGACCTAACAACCGAAGTAATGGTTCGCTGATAATTAACCCAATTACAGTAGCTATTATACCTGCAATTGAACTGTAAATATACATTGTATCGATAGCCCTTTTAACTTTTGCAAAGTCTTTGGCTCCAAAGTATTGCGAGATAACTACCGTTGTCCCCATTACGAGCCCGATGATCATCGATACCATTATAAATATCACAGGGAAAGAGGCTCCGACGGCTGCCAGGGCCTCTTTTCCAACAAAGTTTCCAACAACAATGCTGTCGACAACACTGAAAAGTTGTTGAAAGACATTGCCCAGAAGCATTGGGGCGGCAAATTGAAATATAAGTTTTCCTTCTTTACCCGTTGTAAGGTCCTGCATCCTGAAATTTTAGAAGCGCAAAGGAAATCAATAAATTGGATATTATCAAAGCCTGTTTCAAATCAGGGCAAACGATAAGAATAAAATGGTTTTGCCGCATTAAACATTTTACTTTTATTTTGTGATTGTTAAATTACGGATTCAGGTGATCACTTCGGTCCGGTTCTAAATGTTCACTTTACTCCGGTTTTTGATATTCTTATATACATCAACCGGGAAATTTTCCGTTATGGCTGAGACAGACATATAAAATCAGGGATTACTCACAAACTGGTTTATGGTGGAAGAATCAACTATCTTATACACTTAAAGAGCTTTCTGGTAGATCCTGAACTTTTTGATAATCTTGCCGCCTATCCTTTCACACTCCCCCCTCATTTTAGTGTTGTTTTCAAGGACCAGATGAATATCGATCCATTCCATTTTATGATCAATGCAGGACTGGAATATTTTAACAGCCAATAATACATCTATCCCTTTTCCCCTATAAGCCTTTCTTACCCCACCAAGCAACATAAGAAGTTTTTTTGACCTCTTAGATTCCCTGAGAATCTTGAAAATACCAAAAGGCAGAAGTTTACCTCCCGCTCTTTTAATACCTTCGCTTATGTCAGGTATTCCTACTGCAAAACCAATAAGACCATCATGGGCTTCTACAACTTTTATGAATTTCGGATCGAGAATCATCATATACCGTGCAGCAAATTCTTTCTTCTCCGGATCGGTCAATGGAACAAACCCATAGATCTCCATAAAGGTCTGATTCATTAACTCAAGAACAGGGATAATATATGGCTTAAGTTCTTTCTTGGACTGGAATTCGACTATTTTGTACTCTTCATTGTGAGAAACGCGTGAAAGGACTTTCTTATAAATAAGCGGTAATTCATCAGGAGTTTTAGCCAGATAATTTACAAGATCCCGGTTTTTTTCATAACCCTCTTTGGCGATCATCTCGGGTAAATAGCTGTCGTTTGTCGGACAGACAATAAACTTAGGATGCTCGAATCCCTCAATCTGGAAGCCCTGAGGGTCCTTATCGGAAAAGCCTAAGGGACCAACAAGTTTGATCATTCCCTTTTCCCTTGCCCAATTCTCAACTTTACTTATTAGCGCATGAACAACTTCCTGATCTTCATAACATTCCATAAAACAGAAACGGCCATGCTGTTCGTTGTGAATGGCATTATATCTTCTGTTAATAATAGCCATTATCCGACCAACAGTCTTTTTATCCCGGTGAGCAAGATAAAGGACAGCATCGGCATACTGATAAGATTTGTTTTTCTTTTTGTCAAATAACTCCCATTCATCCATATAGATAGGTGGAAGCCAATTTGGATCATTCTTATGAACTTTTGAAGGCAGGTAAATAAATTTTCTTCTATCCTTCCTGGTTATTACCTCATTAATGATTATTTCCCCCATTAAATGATATTTTTTCGAATGCCAAGGAACAAAAAAACTATAAGACGGACAATTTTTAGGATAATTTTCTGGCGGCTAACTTAGTCTTATTACCAGATCGGTAATAACAAAAAGGGCAAACAAAATACTGGCAATACCGTTTGTTGTACCAAATGCGAGAGTGACCCTGCTAAGATCATCATGTTTTACAATCAGGTGCTGATAGATTAAAAAGCCGGAAAAAAGAGCTGCTCCGATCCAGAAAAAAAATCCTCCTTTTCCGATAAATCCGGCTGTCACTACAAGAAGAAATGTGATAAAATGGACGATAACTGAAATATTGAGTGCCTTTTTTTCTCCTGCCACCGAGGGTAAGGAAAAGAGTTGGTTTGTTCTGTCAAACTCATTGTCCTGTAGGGCATAGATTATATCAAAACCACTTACCCATGTTAGCACTATAAAAGAATAAATAACCGGGATAATGTTGAAAGTGCCCGTTACAGAAATATATGCCCCAATAGGTGCAAGGCTGAGTCCTAATCCAAGGATAAAATGGCAAAGAGAAGTTATTCTTTTGGTAAGGCTGTATCCCAGAATAACTAGCAGGGCTACAGGTGAGAGCAAAAGTGCAAGCCGGTTTATGAATCCGGTGGTTACAATAAATAGCAATGCATTGATAATTACAAATGCAGCGACTGCTTTCGGGCCAATTTTACCTGATGGGATCTCCCGTTTCCTTGTGCGTGGATTAATTGCATCAAATCTTCTGTCTGCCAGCCTATTAAAACCCATAGCAGCATTCCTGGCAAATATCATACAGAGGATTATCAGTAAAAGCAGTTTTATGCTGAATTCATTATTCTTTTGCGACACTGCCAGAGCAAAGCCGATCATTGCGAATGGCATTGCAAAGACCGTATGGCTGAACTTTACCAGCGAGAAATAATTGCCAAGAGTCCTGATTAAATTGCTCAATTATTCAGAAGCTTTAGTTATTTATAAAACTATCGTTAATGGAAACAAAGATCATCTTATCCTGGAACCCAGTTCTTTTTCAAAAGCCTTTATAAGATTATTCATGACTTTATCTATGGTCTTGTCGGTCATGGTTTTCAAATCGTCTCTCAGAACAATACTGACAGCATATGATTTTTTGTTTTTGCCAAGGGTTTCACTTTCATAAACATCGAACAGTCCAATTTCCTGCAAAATGTTTTTTTCTGTCTTAAATGCAATCTCCCTGATCTGTCCGAATTTAATCCCTTTGTCAAGCAACAGGGCCAGATCGCGCCTTACTGAAGGGTATTTTGGAAGTTCATGGTATAATATTTCATGGTTTTTTATCAGTTTCAGCAGAAAATCCCATTCAATATGACTGTAATAGACATCCTGATCAATATCAAACTTCGCAAGATAACTTTTTGAGATACGGCCTGACTCGGCAACAAGCTGGTTATTAAATGTATATGTTACTGATTCAGCAAAGTATTTTTTAAAGCTATCGCTCTGGGTCAAAGTTTCGGGTTTAACTCCAAGTCTCGAGAGTATCATCTCCGCTGCAGATTTAATGTTGTAGAAATCAGTCGGATTTGTCTTGTGGTTCCAGCTCTGTCTTCCGGTATTTCCGGAAATAAAAAGATCAAGTGAAGTCTTTTCAAGATAGTCATCGACAACCGGGTATGATTGCCCTGATTTCTTCCTGAAATAACAATTCCCGAATTCGTACAGTTTCAGATCGGTACTCTGTCGGTTTATATTCCAAAGTATTGAATTCAGTCCTCCATATAAAAGAGACTGTCTCATGGCATTAAGATCTGAACTCAATGGATTAGCCAGCTTTACAATTTGTTCTTTATTAAAGTCTTCACTCTGTTCGTACCATAATGCCGGATTAAGGGAATTGCACATTATTTCAGCAAAGCCGTTAGCAGAAAGAAGATCGGATATAATGTTGACAACTTTTTCTTTGTAAGGTTTTTCAATATACGACAGAGTTGAATTTACATGGCTGTTAACCTCAATGTTGTTGTATCCGTAAATCCGTAGTATCTCTTCTATAACATCAGCTTCCCTGCGAACATCAACGCGGTATGCGGGTATCTCAAGCAACAGAATGTCCCCCTTTTCACTTTTTACTATTATATCAAGTAATCCCAGAATTCTAATGATTGTTGCATTATCAATTTCTTTCCCGATCAGCCTGCTGATATTTTTATAACTTACTTCAACCTCTGCATTGTGAATTTTTTCCGGATATACGTCAATTATGTCGGATGAAATTTTACCACCTGTAATTTCCTTAATGAGCATTGCAGCTCTTTTCAGTGCCCAGATTGTAATATTTGGATCGGTGCCTCTCTCAAACCTGAATGAAGCATCTGTTTTTAATCCATGCCTTTTTGAAGTCTTACGGATTGCAACCGGATTAAAATATGCGCTTTCAAGAAAAATATTCCTGGTTGAAGATGAAACTCCCGACCAGATACCTCCGAAAACCCCTGCTATGCACATTCCTTCTGTGGCGTTGCATATCATCAGATCTCTTGACGACAGGCTCCTTTCTACTTCATCAAGGGTAACGAACCTGCTTTTTTCAGGCAGATTTTTTACAATTACTTTTTTGCCGGTTATTTTATCGGCGTCAAAAGAATGCAGAGGCTGTCCAATTTCGTGTTGAACAAAGTTGGTAATGTCGACTACATTGTTTATCGGATTCAGGCCGATTGCCCGGAGCCGGTTCTTAAGCCAGTCAGGTGAATCACCGATAGTTACACCACTTATGGTTACTCCGGTATATCTCGGACAATCCGCTTTGTTTTCAATTATTACCTCATACCTGTTTTCAGAATTATCAGGTTTGAAGTCAGATACAGATGGAAGTTCAGCTTTCCTGATATTACTCATATTCAGGTTCAGATATGCTGCCAGATCGCGTGCCACACCAAAATGTGAGCCGCTATCGATCCTGTTTGGTGTAAGCCCGATTTCAAAAACTACATCCCTGATGATATTAAAATATTCACCGGCAGGAGTACCTGGTTTTGCATTGCTGTTGAGAACCATAATTCCCTCATGACCATTCCCAAGACCAAGTTCGTCTTCAGCACAGATCATTCCTTCCGAAAGCTCTCCTCTTATTTTCGATTTTTTTATCTCGAGACTCTGTTCTCCATTAAAAACCACTGTCCCTGCCGTTGCAACCGGAACCTTCTGACCCGCAGCCACATTAGGAGCGCCGCATACAATATGGAGAGGTTCGGAAGCACCAATATTTACTGTGGTAACTGACAGCTTATCAGCATCGGGATGTTTCCTGCAGGTCAGGACTTCTCCGATAACAACACCTTTCAGACCTCCCTTAACAGATTCCCATTCTTCCATACCTTCTATTTCGAGCCCGATGCCTGTAAGTATCCCGGCAACCTTGTCAGGTTCCAGATCAATTTTCAGGTATTCTTTAAGCCAGTTATATGAAATCTTCATTTACTATCTGTTTAAAACAAATTGTCAAGAGTGCAAAAATAAGAATTTTAAAAAAAGTTAAGCTCATGTTGACTGTAAACTTTGTATGCCTTAGTGAAAACCTTTTAATCTTAATTCTAGGAAGCGGTATTTGTCTATATTTGTAGATCAAACATTTTATTTATGGTTCCCGAAAAAGATGATAAGCTGATTCTTATAACAAACGATGATGGATTATATGCCGCAGGTTTGAAAACTCTACTTGAAGTTATGGAGGAGTTTGGAAAGGTGGTTCTGGTTTCGACAATTGAAAGTATGTCGGGAATGTCGCAGGCACTTACAGTTAAAACACCGCTCCGTGTAAAGCTACTTGAGGAGACTGATAAACGCAGGATCTATGCCTGCAACGGAACGCCTACTGACAGCATCAAACTGGCTGTAAACCAACTTCTTGATCGTAAACCGGATTGGGTCGTTTCAGGTATAAATCATGGAGCAAATGCCTCTGTCAGTGTACTTTATTCCGGTACTATGGCTGCAGCGATTGAAGGTTGCCTTTATGGGATCAATTCAGTGGGTTTTTCACTTAATGATTTTTCAAGGGAAGCCGATTTTTCAGTCTGCAAAAAATATATCCGCATCGTAATGAAAAAACTTGCCTCAGAGTCTCTTCCTCCGGGCATTTGTCTCAATGTTAATATTCCGGCAGTACCTGAGAATGACATAAAAGGGATTATTATCTGCCGCCAGGCAAAAGGAAACTGGAAAGAGGAGTTTGAAAAAAGAAAAGATCCCATGGGTAAAACATATTACTGGCTTACAGGGTTGTTCCAGAACCATGAGCCTGATGCATGCGATACTGATGAATGGGCGATAGCTAACGGTTACGTTTCAATTGTACCTGTTACTGTTGATATGACAGCTCACTGGTATATGGATAAATTAAAGGAACGATTCGGAACATGACCAGGGCTGAAAAATATGATAAGATTATAATAGGTGTTATCACTGGCTTTTTGTTACCCTTTATTATTGGTCTGATTTTTTACCTTTTTTCACATGGTAACAGGAGTTTGTCAGAATATATCAGCAGGATTATCTATGCTGATATAATTACCCATGCTATCACTCTTTGCGTGTTTCCAAACATTATTCTTTTTTTGATTTTTAATCGTTTAGATATGCTCCGTACCTCGCGCGGAGTACTTGGAATAACATTCTTCTGGGCTGTAATAGTTTTCGGGGTAAAATTTCTGAGATGAAGTATTTCATTATTGCCGGTGAACAATCCGGGGACCTTCATGGCTCAAATCTTGTAAAGGAATTGATTAAGGCTGACCCCCGGGCTGAGATTAGTTGCTGGGGTGGCGATCTGATGCAATCGGCCGGTGCAACTCTTCTTATGCATTATAAGAAAACTGCTTTTATGGGTTTTCTTGAAATAGTAAAGAATCTGGGAACAATATCTGAAAATCTGTCACTTTGTAAGAAGCATATAACACAGGTTAATCCTAACGTTATCATTCTTATTGATTATCCTGGATTTAACCTGCGGATTGCAGAGTTTGCAAAGAGATCAGGATTCAGAGTCTTTTATTACATATCACCCAAGCTTTGGGCCTGGAAAGAAAACAGGGTTGAAAAAATCAAAAGGTATATCGACAAAATGTACATCATATTCCCTTTTGAGGTCGATTTCTATAAAAAGCATAATATCGATGTTGAATATCGTGGTAATCCACTGATGGATGAAGCGGAAAAGAAGATATTGACCTTTCCCGGTAAAACTGAAATTCAAAAATCACTGGGACTGGAAGAAAAACCTGTAATTGTTTTACTGGCAGGCAGCAGAAAGCACGAGGTAGAGCAGATACTTCCGAAAATGCTTAAGATAGTCCGCCATTTCCGAGAATACCAGTTTGTTCTTGCCGGAGTGAAGAACCTTCCCGATGAGCTGTATTATAAAATTATAGGAAATGAACCTGTCAGCCTTATTAAGGAAAAAACATATGAGATATTGTATATTTCGCATGCAGCCATTGTGACTTCCGGAACAGCCACTCTCGAAACATCCCTGTTAAATATCCCGCAGGTTGTTTGTTTCAGGGGCGATTTTTTCTCAATGCTGATCGCATGGATTGTTATAAAGGTGAAGTATATTTCACTTGTCAACCTGATAATGGGCAGGGAGGTGGTCAAAGAGCTGGTTCAGTATTCCCTTACTGAAAAGAACCTGCTCTCAGAACTCAAAGCTGTTTTACCCGGGGGAGCAGGGAGAGAAAAAATATTATCTGACTATAAATTACTGAAAGATAAATTAGGTCCTGTCGGTGCTTCAGGCAGGATAGCCAGGGATATGGTCAGTGTACTTGATGAAGAGATGGGGAGAGCAAAAGTAAAAAGTAAAAAGTAAAAAGTAAAAAGGAGAAGAGGTTATTCGTTAATAGTTATTAGTTATTAGGTAATTAGTTTATTGAGTAAAATAAGAAGGTGACCAGTTTATATAAACCTGTAGCAATCAGCGTCATCCGCGGGAAACAAAAAATTCTCCCGCAGATTTCACAGAAAAACGCAGATGATAAATCTGACAAATTGTACAAACATCTGATCCTTTTTCAGATTCTGGTCTTTTTCATACCTTTTTTTTCATACGGGCAGATAAGGGTGCGGCTATTTGCAAATCAGACTCCTGAATCCGCAGTTTTTACGGTCACTGAAGGAAAGTATGAAATAGATGTTTATGATGGAGAATCACTTTTTTTAGCAAAAGACGAACCTTTAATTATAACTAAGTTTAACGGTAAGGTTGCTGTTAAAACAATTAATTCAAAAGGTTTCCTTTGCGATTCAGTTATGATAAAAGGAGCAACAGGCAAAGATGGATTCTCTCTCAGGATTAATAGCGGCACGCCAGTCAAACAATTGTATAGCGGTGATCTTCAGTGCCTTCCTGATCTTGGCATTTTGGTTTTTATAAACATCTGTGATATCGAAAAGTACATTGCCGGAGTAGTTAAAACTGAAGGCGGAACAGATAAGAATATTGAGTATTTCAAAACACAGTCTGTACTTGCCAGGACCTACATGTATAAATATTTCAATAAGCACATTATCGACAGGTATAATTTGTGTGATAATACTCATTGCCAGGCTTTTAATGGCATTACTACCGATACCATTATTATCAGGGCTGCGTTGGAAACTAAAGGGCTTGTAGTTCTCGATCGTGACAGTGCCCTGATAATGTCAGCATTCCATTCAAACTGCGGAGGAGAAACTTCTGCTTCGGAAGATGTCTGGCTTGCCAGTCAGCCATACCTTAAGAAAGTTAACGATCCGTATTGCGTTACATCGCACAATGCAAAATGGAGTAAGAGTCTGCCGCTTTCTTACTGGGTGGCCTATTTGAAGAACTCAGGATATACGCCAAACGGATCTGATCCTACTGTCTATAATTATTCACAGATTAAGAGAATGGCAGACTACCGGACCGAATCCTTTGCTTTGCCATTCAGACAGATAAGAAACGATCTGAATCTCCGTTCGTCTTTTTTTTCAGTTTTTACTGAAGGAGACTCTGTCATTCTTAAAGGAAGGGGATATGGCCACGGTGTAGGTCTGTGCCAGGAGGGGGCAATGGTTATGGCAGCAAAAGGATTTAAATTCAGACAGATAATAGGTTTTTATTTTTCGGGTGTAACGGTAGCTGATATAAAAAATGCAAGAAAATCTGATATTGAATGAAAGTTTGTTGTTCAAATTAATCAGTGTTTAAGTATTTTTGATGTTTAGTATACTTTTTTATGTTTGCGATATTCAGAAAAGAGATAAGCGGGTTTTTCAGCAGCCTGACAGGGTATATCGTCATAATTGTTTTTCTCCTTGTAAACAGCCTTTTTATGTGGGTTTTTCCCGGAGAATGGAATATTCTCGACAGTGGTTATGCAGGACTTGATACCCTTTTCTTCCTGTCACCATGGGTTTTCCTTTTCCTTGTTCCTGCAGTAACCATGAGGATGATATCTGAAGAAAAACGCCTTGGAACTATCGAACTGATTTACTCAAGACCGGTTACTGAAAGAGGAATTATTTATGGAAAGTACCTGGCATCAGTCACTCTGGTGTTGCTTTCCCTGATCCCTGGGATGATCTATTTTGCTTCAGTTTACCTTCTTGGTGAATCCCCCGGAAACCTCGATAGGGGTGGTACCTGGGGTGCCTTTATCGGATTATTCTTTCTCGCTGCAGTCTATGCATCTGCCGGTCTGTTTGCCTCATCGCTTACTGATAATCAGGTCGTCGCATTTATCATAGCTGTCCTTATTTCATTTCTCCTTTTCATGGGATTCGATTCATTTGCATACCTGCCAGGACTTAAAAAGCTTGATGAATTTGTGATAAGACTTGGCATAGATGAGCATTATAAATCAATGAGCAGGGGAGTTCTGGATATCAGGGATGTTGCCTATTTCATTGCTGTAATTGTTATCTTCAATGAGGCAACAAGGCTTGTATTATTGTCGCGCAAATGGAAGAAAAAAAGCTGAGTTATGGCTGATACTACTAACATAAAAAGCATTAAAATCAAAAGCTGGCTCCAGTTTGCTTCCGTGGTTTTAGTAGTCATATTTCTGGCAGTGGTAAGTAGCTTCCTGAGGGTAAGGGTTGACCTTACTGAAGATAAAAGATACACCCTATCTGAATCAAGTCGCAAAGTGCTGTCAGGAATTAAGAATGATATTTATGTTCAGGTATATCTCGATGGCGAAATGCCTATACCTTTCAAGCGCCTGAAACGCTCAGTGAGAGAGATGCTTGATGAATTCAGGATTGCTTCAGGCCAGAGACTGGATTATGAATTTTTAAATCCATCAGAGGGAGGAAACACTAAACAGAGAGATGTACAGTATCAGTATCTTATCAATAAAGGGCTGAATCCTGTAAACATACAGGCTGGTGATGCTGAAGGTGGTTCAAGTCAGAAAATAATTTTCCCCGGGATGATCGTCAACTACAACGGCATTGAAGTCCCGGTTAACTTTCTGAAAAACAATCCTTCCATACCCGCTGAAGAAAACCTGCTTCATTCGGTTGAAGGGCTTGAATATGAAATGATTCAGACTATTGCAACCGTAAGTTCAGATACAATATATAAAATTGCTTTTCTTGAGGGTCAGGATGAGATCCCTGAGGTTGAGGTAGCAGACATAACCATTAACCTTGCAAAATTCTTTACTATCGACAGAGGCAAAATTGGTGGCAAACCCGGAATACTTGATAACTATGCTGCTGTAATTATTGCAGGTCCTGAAAAGGAGTTTTCGGAAAATGACAAATTTGTACTCGACCAGTATATTATGAACGGCGGAAAGGTTATCTGGCTGGTCGAGGAGGTCAAAATAAACTCCGATAGTCTTGTCTTTGGTTCAACAGCAGCGCTATACCGGCCTTTGAACATTGAAGATCAGCTTTTCAGATATGGAGCAAGAATTAACCCGGTCGTAATTCAGGACATTGAATGTATGCGTATCAGGCTGACTCTGATGAGCGATGGTTCACGTCAGCAGGTTGTTCCGTTACCTTGGGTATATTACCCCCTGCTTAAACCATCGACGGACCACCCTGTCACAAGAAATCTTAATAATGTAAAGGGTGAGTTCACAAATTATATTGATACAGTTGGGTTGGATCCGGCGATAAAAAAGTCGATTCTTCTGTCAACTTCAGCTTATACACGTACACTTACGCCTCCCATTATGATAAGTCTGAAGGAAGCTGAATTGACACCTGATGAAAAAGAATTTAACAAATCAAACCTGCCTGTTGCAATTCTCCTTGAAGGAATTTTCCATTCCGCATTCAGAAACAGAATCACTGATAATTTTATAAATGATAAAACTTTCAAGGTAAAAACTGAGAGTAAAAAAACAAAAATGATAGTCATTGCCGATGGGGATATAATAAGAAATGAGGTTCGCAGGGTTGGTACTGTTGAAACACCATATCCTCTCGGCCAGGATAAATACACCGGAGAAATGTTCGGGAACAGGGATTTTCTTATCAATTGTCTGAACTATCTTATTGATGATAACGGTATTATGGAGTTAAGATCAAGGGAACTGAAACTCAGGTTACTTGACAAAGCAAGGATAAAGAATGAACGGATAAAATGGCAACTTATTAATATTGCCGGGCCGGTTCTTATAGTAATACTGGCAGGTGTCATTTATGGCTTTTTCAGGAAAAGAATTTATACAAAATGATGATAATGAATAGAATAATTGTCAGATATGTTTTGTTTTCTGTTCCGGTCATAATTCTTATATTACTCCTGTTTAAAGACAGGTTACCTTTCGGAGGAGATAACAGCTCCTTTGCAGCAGAACCAAAAAAAGAGATTACAAGGATTGAGTTTTCTGATGGAGAAAAAAAACTGTTCCTTGAAAAAAATATTGAAGGATGGCTGGTAAATGGTAAATATGAAACAAGAAAAAACAGCATATTATTTATTCTTAAGGTACTTACTGAAATAAAAATCAAATCACCAGTTACATCTGAATTTTTTAATAATGAAATTATTGTTAAGGGTATTATCCCTGTCAGAGTTAAAGTGTTTGAACAGAGAAAAATAATAAAGTCATTTATAGTATATAAAACAGGTTCAAATACTTACGGGAATATAATGAAGGTAAAAGAAGGGTCAAAACCTTTTATCGTTTATATTCCGGGATATGAGGGAGAAATTGGTTCGGCATTCACTCTTAATGAATTATTCTGGCAGCCATATACAATTCTTAACTTTCTTCCTTCACAAATCTTATCTGTGACCATGGAAAATATGGTTGATCCGGGGTCATCATTTTCAATCAAAAATGAAAATCACAGGTTTTTTCTTTCTGACCTTACAGGAGATCTGTCCGGATGGGACACTTCACGCATAGTCCGCTATCTTTCATATTTTACACATGTTCCTTTCGAATCGTGGGCTTTTGAGATCTCTCCCGGTGAAAAGAAAAAAATTGAAGCTGAACAGCCGGTATACAGAATAACGATCAATCCGGCAAAGGGCGAGAAGATTGTTCTGACTCTATGGGAACGGTTTATTGATGAGAACGATGTTAAAAAGAAGGACAGTGACAGACTCTGGGCAAAAACTGAAGCCAGGGATGAGCTTTTCATTGTAAGGTACTTTGATATTGATCCTGTGCTCAAAAAGAGGTCATATTTCTTCCCTGAATAATATTTTAGTTTGAGGATAATAGTTTTTTTTGTAATATTGATAATTCAGAATTAAAGGTGAATATTGCTTCAATTCATTTATTATGAGTTAGTTAAGTAATTATTAAAATCTATAAATAAACTTAAACACTAGGCAAAATGAAATTTGTTGTATCCAGCACAGAACTTCTAAGTCATCTGCAGGCAATCAGCAGAGTAATCAGCTCCAAGAACACGCTTCCGATACTTGATAATTTTCTTTTTAACCTCTCGGGAAATGATCTTGAAATAACTGCATCTGACCTCGAATCAACCCTTATTACAAGGATGAAGCTTGAGAATGCCGAAGGTGACGGAACAATAGCTCTTCCTGCAAGAATATTACTTGATACCCTTAAAGAGTTTTCAGTACAACCTCTTGCTTTTGATATTAATATGGATACAATGGCAGTGGTTATCAGCTCGGAGAATGGAAAGTTCAGTGTGGTTGGTCAGAATGGCATTGATTTTCCGGCATTGCCCTCAATAAAAAAAGATAAAAAGTTTTCTTTCATAATTAATGCCGATGTGATGCTGGCCGGTATAAACAGAACGCTTTTTGCAACAGCTGATGATGAACTGCGTCCTGTTATGGGTGGAATTTTTATTGAAGCATCAACCGACAAGATCACATTTGTTGCTTCTGATGCCCATAAACTGGTCAGATATCAGAGAACCGACGCACAGGCTGATGACAGCGCATCTTTCATTCTGCCCAAAAAGCCAGCTTCTCTTCTGAAAAATATTCTTCCGAAAGAGGAGGGACCAGTAACCGTTGAGTTCGATGACAAAAACGCATTCTTCAACCTTAACGATTACAAAGTAGTTTGTCGTCTGGTAGAAGGGAACTATCCGAATTATAATTCTGTTATTCCGAAGAACAATCCAAGGAAGATAACTATCGACAGGGTTGAGTTCTATAATACCCTGAAAAGGGTATCGGTTTTCTCCAACCAGGCCAGTAACCTTGTGAAGCTTCAGCTTAAAGGTAATCAGGTAACGGTTTCAGCCCAGGACATCGACTTTTCAATTTCAGCCTATGAGAAGATCAAATGTCAATACGAAGGCGATGAGATAGAAATTGGTTTTAAATCAGTCTTTCTGCTTGAGATACTTGCAAATATAGTTTCACAGGATGTTATGATCGAGCTTGCCGATCCTACACGTGCAGGATTATTCCTTCCTGCTGAACCGGACAACGAGGCGGAAGATCTTCTCATGCTTCTAATGCCAATGATGATAAATGCCTGATAATTGGAACTTAACCTCCGTCGTCCCATGGCTTTTATTGATCTCGAAACAACTGGAATAAATGTTTCGACTGATCGTATTGTGGAGCTTTCTGTACTTAAAATCAGCCCTAGTGGTAAAGAGGAGTGGATGAGTACCAGGATTAATCCGGAAATGCCCATACCTCCAAAGTCGACTGCAATTCACGGTATTTCTGATAAGGATATTGAAAATGCTCCTACATTCAAGGAGGTAGCAAAGAAGCTTACTGTATTTCTTGAAGGGTGCGACCTTGCAGGATACAATGCCATAAAATTTGATATCCCCGTTCTGGCAGAGGAGTTTCTGAGAATAAACATTGATTTCAATTTCAGAAAAAGAAAATATGTTGATGCCCAGGTTATTTTTCATAAGAAGGAGCAACGCACCCTGTCTGCTGCTTATCAGTTCTATTGTGGAAAAGAGCTTGATAATGCCCATAGCTCAAAGGCCGATACAGCTGCCACATTTGAAGTTCTGAAAGCGCAGCTCGACAGATATAAAGACCTTGAAAATAATGTTGAGAAACTTGCAGATTACAGTTCCTTTAATAATATTGCTGATTTTGCAGGAAGAATAATCTTTGATGAAAATGGTGTTGAGATCTTCAATTTTGGTAAGCACAAGGGAAAGTCAGTCGAAACTGTTTTTAAAGAAGAACCAGCATATTATTCATGGATGATGAATGGAGAATTTCCTCTTTACACAAAAAAAATTCTTACTGAAATCAAGCTGAGGTCCTTCGGAAAAAGCCAGAAGTAATATGAAGATCATCTGTATCGGACTAAATTACCGGAAACATGCGACGGAAATGGGACGTCCATTTCCTGAAAAGCCTGTTGTTTTCATCAAACCCGATTCTTCAATCCTTAAAAACAATAAGCCATTTTTTCTTCCTGATTTTTCATCGGAGATACATTATGAGGTCGAGGTAGTCATTAAGATAAACAAGCTTGGAAAAGGTATTTCTCCACTATTTGCTCCACGATATTTTGATGAAGTATCTGTTGGCATTGACATTACTGCACGCGATCTTCAGAATCAGCTGTCAAAAGCAGGACTCTCCTGGGAGATTTCCAAATGTTTCGATGGTGCTGCTCCGATCGGGAAATTTATTCCGGTTAAAACAATTGAGGATATAGGGAACCTTGACTTCAGGTTGGAGATCAATAATAAAGTTGTTCAGAAGAGTAATACTTCCGATATGATCTTCGGATTTAATGAGATAGTGTCCTATGTCTCAAAGTTCTTTACTCTTAAGACAGGCGACCTGATTTTTACAGGTACTCCCTCCGGAGTAGGTCCTCTGAAACGGAATGACAACCTTGTTGCCTTCCTTGGCGATAGGCCCCTCCTCGACTTTATGATCAAATAAAACCATTCATCACGGAGTAGGGACATGCCATGGCATGTCCCTACGTTCTTTCTACAAATCAGGTGATAATCAGTTAAATATTTTCTTATCTTACCTGTTCATTTCAGGCCTCAAAACTTAATTATTATAACCTATGAAAGAGAAAAGCAAGGTATCAAGAAGAAGTTTTATTCAGAAGTCAGCCGGAGCAGCTGCGCTTCTTTCTATGCCGACCATCATTCCCAAAAACGTTTTTGGTGCAAATAATAAGGTACGTGTGGCTGTGCTTGGTGTTAACGGTCGCGGGACAAATCACATCGCTGGTTTCATGAATCTTCCTGATGCGGAAGTTGCCTGTCTCTGCGATCCTGATCTCGTTGTCCTGTCAAAGCGTGCGGATGAATTTGAGAAAAAATATGGTAAAAAGGTAATTCAACAGCAGGATCTTCGTAAGGTTTTCGAAGACAAAACGATTGATGCTGTAAGTGTTGCGACACCTAACCACTGGCATGCTCTGGCCACAATCTGGGCTTGCCAGGCAGGTAAGGATGTTTATGTTGAAAAACCAGGTTCACATAATATTTATGAAGGCCGGAAAATGGTTGAAGCAGCCGCCAAATATGACCGTATTGTTCAGCATGGCGTTCAGCTTCGCAGTTCAGTAGCAGTACAGGAGGCTATCAAACATCTTCGCGACGGATTGATTGGAAACGTATATATGGCAAGGGGATTGGTTTTCCGTTGGAGGGATGATATCGGCAACAAAGGTACCGAGCCTGTTCCTGATGGACTCGATTATGATCTGTGGACCGGTCCGGCAGAGAAGAAACCATTCTCACGCAACTATGTTCATTACAACTGGCACTGGACGTGGAATTACGGATGCGGGGATGTCGGAAACCAGGGAATTCACGAAACTGATCTGTGTATGTGGGGACTTAATGTTGGTCTGCCTGAACAGATAACCGCAGGAGGAGGGAAATTCCTTTTCAACGATGCGAAGGAGACTCCTGAAGTTCTTGCTTCAACTTATTATTATCCAAAGGAGAAAAAGATTATAGAGTTTGAAGTGCGCCCCTGGATCACAAATGACGAAAATGGTGTTGGCGTTGGTAATATTTTCTATGGCAGCGAGGGTTATCTTGTTGTAAATGGATACGACAAATATGAATCGTATCTCGGAAAAGATAAAAAACCAGGTCCTTCACGCAAAGAAGGTGGTGATCACTATCTCAATTTCATCAAGGCCGTCAGGGCTCATGATAAATCAATACTGAACGCTCCGGTAGAAACTGCACACCTTTCTTCAGCACTGGCACATTTGGGCAATATTGCCTATCGTACCGGACGCACTCTTAATTTTGATCCCGTTAATGAAAAATTCATAAACGACAATGAAGCTAATACTCTTTTAACACGTCCCCCACGCAAACCATTCGTGGTACCAGACAAGGTATAGAACCGTATCAGCTTAAATCTGCGTGATCTGCGGGAAAAAGATTTTTGGTTTCCCGCTGATTTCGCTAATTTGCGCAGATTTTCAATTGAACCAATACGACAACTTAATAACCAGGCCGCGGTTTTTTATATGATAATCAGCCGGGAATGAATTTTCGGTATAAACAATGAACAGGTCGGATACCGGTGCAAACCGCCACTGGAAGCGAAGGTTCAGATTCAGGTTATCTATCTGGTTGTTATACTGTATAAAACTGGTAAAGAAGAGCTTATCGATAAAAGTAAAATCAAGCCTGGGGCCGATAAGGAACAGTTCCGCACTGTTATATGGCGATGGCAGTGAAATATTATTATAGGTTGTAACTATAGCAATGCTGCCATAAGGTTGGATACGGTAATTCACTTCCCCGTTTAAGGTCCATCTTGTGCCATTGTAATACCCCCCATAACGTGCACTCATGAGCACATTGAATAACTTGCGGGTATCCGAACCAAATGTTGCACCAACCTCATTCCAATTGAACTTCTGACCTGTTGCCAGAACGGCTCCTCCCGTATTAGTAGGATCATAAGGAGCCTGAAGTCTGATATAAGTCTCTTTTACATCAAGAGAGAGTGTGTTTTTATTCTTCCATTCAAAACCATATAAAAGCTGGGTTTCCCTGTCAGTAAGTGATAATGTTGGATTAAAAAACATATCAAGTTTGGCCGATGGTCCATGGTTGACAATCCTGCCTGAGGCTGGAAAAAATTTATATTGAACCATAGGATTTAATTCATAATAGCTTTTCCTCCTTATATATCCGACTTCAGCAATGTAATCAGCTCCTACCCACGACTGGTTAAGAGTTGCCGTCAGGAATTGTGTGGAGTAGATTAAATTGGCTGCTGCAGCTGCTGCATCAGCACCGGCCCCATCATAAAATGATTGATGATAAAAGGCCTTTCCTGTCCAACGGTTATCAGCACTGGCAAGGTTATATTCTAAACCGGCAACGCGGTTATTATGTTTACCGGTAAAAGAAGTATCATTTTGCACATTCACTACCTGCTTATTGATAAAGAAAGCCGAAATATTCGAACGGCTGAATACTTTACGCTGAAGTGCAGCTACCATAAAATTAGCCGCACGAAATTGCTCTTTTTCACCTGTTTGAATGTCCATGAGACCGATTCTCCAGTTATTTCCCAGTTTCCCGCTAAGTCTTGCACCTGCTCTGACAGGACTTTCCAGACCAATCCTTCGGGAGAAAAATGGTCTTACAGTTTCGCTTCCAAGACTTGCAAAGAGGTCACTATTTTCAAGGTAAAACTGCCTCTTTTCAGGGAAAAACAGTTCGAATCGGTCAAGATTAGTCTGCTGCCTGTCAACTTCAACCTGCGAATAATCAGGATTAACTGTAAGATCAAGGTTCATAGATGTTGATAGTATCATCTTGGCGTCAAAACCTGCATTTCCATCCCATTTGGTATTTTCACCGGCCTGATTATCCCTGGTAGCTTTTGCAGTAACATAAGGGATAAGAGAAAAACGCAGCCCGGCTTTACCCATAGGTTTATCCCAAACCAATGTTCCCGTGTAGGGAAGTGAACAATGAGGAAATTGACGTGGCATGGGTGCCCAGGCGGATTTTTCATTGGTTTTTAGATCAAGGCGGCCAAAATTGATGCCCCACTCATTATCTCCCTCAAAGTAACGGACACTGCGGAAAGGAATACCAAACTCGGTCACCCAGCGGTCATCATAACTCTTAACCGCTGATCTCCACTTGATATCCCAGCTGTATAAAACTTTGGTGCCATCATACTGTAGACCTTCAGTTTGTGCACCTGCTGCTGAGACACCGAAAGCAAATCCATTGGTTTGATCATTGTAGGTATCGAGAAAGAGCATGAAGTTATCGTTCCTCATAAAGTTGTAGTCCCTGCGCAATGATTCGACAGGTCTTTTACCGGGTGTGGGATCATAACATATAATGCCAATATAAAAATTTGATTCGTCATACGTGAGCATGACTTCAGTTTGCGCAATGGCATAACCTGTGTCGGTGGGAGTCACACGCTGGAATTTTCCGGTACGTTCGGCTGTCATCCAGGGTCCTTCATCAAGAATACCGTCAATATTTATTGCTTTATCTGTCTGGCCAATATGTATGCGATATTTATCCCGGTTTATTCCTTTTGACTGACTGTAAAGCAGAGTGTTTCCACAAAGAATAATAACTGAAAACAGAAGTATCGTTGATCTGAACATTATAATTTTAAATTTCGCCGAAGATAGTAATTTAGTCTTAAAGTCTGAAAGTCTATAAAGCCCCGAAGTTTTAAGACTTAAGAGTAAAAAGATTGACAGGATAAATTATTTGAGAAAAAAACTTTCAACTAATTAAACATTTGATTTAAAATTCTAATTTTATAAACTTACAAAAAAAACGGTATGCAGATAAGTATAAGTAAAAACGTCGAAGAGCTTGGAAAAAACGCTGCAAAATTTGTTTCTGAAAAACTTAACCAGGCTATTAATGCAAACGGTGAAGCACGGTTAGTTGTATCAACAGGGAGTTCCCAATTTGAGTTATTCGCAGCTTTGACCAGGGAGAATGTCGATTGGGGAAAAATAAAGGTTTTTCATCTCTTTCTTGATCAGAATTCAGCTTCAGGAATAATTACTTTCTAGACTTAAGGAAATGAAAAATCCAAACCAGAGGACAACTGATATCATTGCCATAGAAGCCATTCATTATGAGACCGATAAACCTGTGAAAATCAAAATTCATAATGGCTTTATTCTTGAAATATCTGATGCTCCCAGCTTAATAACTAACAATCAAAACCTTTATGTTGCTCCAGGACTTATTGATAACCAGATAAATGGATATAATGGTGTTGATTTTTCAGCTGGGGAACTTACTCTGCAGCGGATGAAAAAGGCTGCTGAATCTATCTGGAAAGACGGGGTGACTTCATTTCTGCCTACAATTATCACCAATAGCCATGATAATCTTGTCAAAAATTTCAGGAATATTGCTGAAACACTGAATGATGAACTTCTCCAGAATTCAATTCCCGGATTTCATCTTGAGGGACCATATATATCATCAGAGGAAGGTTTTTGTGGTTGTCATCCTGTACAGTATATCAGAAAACCTTCATGGGATGAATTTAGTGAATATCAGAAAGCTGCCAATGGAAAAATTATCCAGGTGACTGTCGGTCCGGAACTTGAAGGAGCAATGCAATTCATTGATTTATGCATAAAAAACAATGTTTTTGTAGCAATAGGCCATACAAATGCTTCGACGGAACAGATTAACATGGCAGTTGAAAGAGGAGCCAGGTTATCAACCCATCTTGGAAATGGTTGTGCCAATTTAATAAACCGTCATAGGAATCCGTTATGGCCGCAGCTGGCAAATGACCTCCTGACACCATCAATCATTTCTGACGGACATCATCTTCTGCCTGAAGAGATCAAGGTGTTCTTCAAAGTTAAAGGACCTGATAATCTTATTATTACATCAGATGTAAATCATCTGATAGGGATGCCACCCGGTGATTATGTCTATATGGGCAGTGAAGTGGTCTTTACAGATGATGGTCTCGTAAAAAATCCAAAACTGGATTGTCTTGCAGGAGCCTCTTTACCCTTAAAGAAAGGAGTCGAAACCATGATGAATTTTACTGGTTGTTCTCTGGGTGAAGCAATAAACCTTGCAACAAAAAATGTTGCCCGTGTTTATGATATGAACGACCGGGGCACCCTTACCCCTGGTAAAAGAGCCGACTTGTTACTCTTTGAGAAAGAAGGGAATAAACTGATTATCAAACAAACCTGGCTTAAAGGAAAGCTGGTTTTTACTAATTCCTAATTCGCTAAACCCCAACCGGATGGATACCATTGATTACATTGTTCTCTTCGGCTACTTCATCTCTATAACCTCTTTCGGTATCTGGATATCACGAAAGATTAAAACAAGCGACAGCTATTTTCGGGGAGGAAGGAAATTCAAGTGGTATATTATGATTGGGCAGGCATTCGGTGTTGGAACGCATGCCGAAATGCCTGTGGCCCAGACAGGTGCGACCTTCAGCAACGGATTTGCCACAATATGGTATCAATGGAAAAACATGCTTATAACACCCTTTTACTGGCTTATAGCTCCTTTCTACCGTCGCAGCGAACGTACAACAGTCGGGGAGATTATTGAGGACAGGTATGGTAGCACTATGGGTCTGGTCTATTCTGTTTTTGCCATTTCATTCTTTGTCTTTAATATGGGAGTTATGCTGCAGGGTGCAGCAAAGGTTATATCTGTGGCATCAGGAAACCTTGTTTCTCCAAATATGGTTGTTCTGGTAATGACCATTGCTTTTATACTCTACAGCTTCATAGGAGGATTGATCGCTGCGGCATATACTGATTTTATCCAGTCATTTTTGATAATTACATTGTCGATCATGCTTATTCCATTGGGATTAAAGGAGATAGGTGGGTTTCACTCAATGAAGTCGGTCCTGCCCGACCATTTCTTCGATCTCTTTAACAGTACCAGTGGCATCGATGCCTTTACAATAGCTATGCTTGCAATCAACGGTATAGTTGGAATAACGGCCCAGCCTCACATGATATCCATGTGTGCGACAGGCAATACTGAAAGGGCGGGAAGAATAGGCCAGACCTTCGGATCGATGGTCAAAAGACTTGTAACTATCGGATGGGCTTTAACAGGATTGGTGGTTGCCGCTCTGGTGATAAAAAAGGGAGCAACCCTTCCTGATCCTGAGATGGCATTCGGCTATGCCTGCAGTGTTCTGCTGGTCCCTGGGCTGGTTGGTTTGATGCTTGCAGCCATTGTGGCAGCGAATATGTCGGCCTGTTCTAATTTCATGGTAAATACCGGAGCTCTTTTTACCAGAAACTTCTACAAAAAATACATAAGACCTGAAGCAACCGACAAAAGTCTGCTGTGGATGGGACGTTGCTCAGGCCTGGGCTTATCAGTAATGGCTGTTCTCTTTGCCCTAAGTATTAAAAATGTTCTGCATGCGTTCCTCTTCACCGAAACTCTTGCAGCATTTATGGGGATTATTTTTCTTGGCGGGATAATCTGGAAAGGAGCAAACAGATATGGTGCAGGTTGTGCCGTAATAGCTTCTGTAACAACATATTATATTGTTAATTTTGTTTCAACAGGGGAAATTTTGCTTGTATATAAATGGAAGCCAGCCCCATTCGGACTTGCTATGCTCGCCGGCTTCTTTGTTTTCTGGCTGATAAGTATTCTCACAAAACCTGAAGAGAGAGAAAAGACCGAAGAATTTTTTGATAATATGAGAAGAAAATCTGATGCAAAACAACCCGGGAGCGATGGTAAAAAACCTCTGGCTTCAGAAACCGGCGACGACCTTCTGCTGCTTGACCTTCCGGGATGGAGAGGAAAAGAGAGATGGGTCAATTTCTTCCAGCGGTATCGTGAGGATCTGGTTGGATTTTTAGTGAGCTGGGTAATAGTAGGATTACTTATACTTCTGGCTTGGGGAATCCTTCAGATTTAATTCTTTATACGACGTTTTAATTTGAAATTAGCCACAGGAGTAGTATCTTTATAACATATTTAATACTTGAAAAGATGGGAAATTTTGGCGTTACAGAGATTATACTGATTTTGCTTGTTGTAGTACTTCTTTTTGGCGGACGTAAAATTCCTGAACTGATGAAAGGTATTGGTCAGGGTATGAAGGAATTTAAAAAAGCATCAAAGGTAGAAGATGAACCCGAAAAGATGAAAGCGGAACCAAAAGAAGATACAAAAAAAGATAAAGGCTTTTCCTAAAGTGTTATCAACCACCCCGTCATGAACCTTCGGCCATGCCAACCCTGGCTGCAGGGAAGGACCCGACGGTAAAGTCAGGGGGAGGTATTATATCTGTTTCAATCAATCAGAAATAATGTATCGGGGGGCTTTCCTGTGTTTTGTTCCCTGCTCGTAGCTGTAAGCAATCTCCAGCAGAAGTGGCTCGCTCCATGCCCTGCCGAAAAAGGTGATTCCCACCGGCATATCATCGACAAAACCCATCGGGACAGTTATAGCCGGGTACCCTGATATGGCTGCTAGAGAGGAGCTGCCTCCGATATAATGATCTCCTAAAAGCAGATCGGTTTTCCAGGCCGGAGATCCTGTTGGTGCCATGAGTGCATCGAGCTTATTAGTATTCATCATTTTATCAATCCCGTCTTCCCTTGTTGCCCTGAGCATCTTCTCAAGTGACTTTTTATATTCCGGGGACTTAAGGTCTCCTTTCTTTTCAGCCAATTCAAAAATTTTCTGATCAAAATATCTTAACTCAACTGAATCAGTTTTATTAAATTCAATTAATTCCCCCAGGCTTTTTACAAGGGTCTCATCTCCCAATCCGGAAAAGTATTTGTTAAGGCCATCTTTAAACTCATACAACATGACCTCGTAGGAGGCATCATCATAATCAGCTCCCTTTGGGGATTCTACCTCAATAACTTCGGCTCCCTGTTTCTTCAGAAATGCAACTGTTTGTTTCAGAAGGGTATCGACCCTGGCGGAAAAAGCGGATGAGCCTTTAATTACTCCTATACGTTTCTCTTGTAATCCATCTTTTTTCAGATACTTTGTATAATCGGTGAGAGATTTGCCTGCAGAAGCCATAGTTTTTGAATCTGTGGAATCAATTCCGGTCAGAGTGCCAAGGCAGATTGCAACATCCTCTACTGTCCGTCCCATAGGTCCGGGTGTATCCTGCGTAAATGAGATAGGGATAATTCCTGACCGGCTTATCAGCCCGACAGTTGGTTTCAGTCCAACAATTCCGTTATTGTTTGAAGGACAAACTATAGAGCCATTGGTTTCTGTTCCGATTGCTAACATGCAAAGATTAGCCGAAACTGCAACACCCGATCCGGAGCTGGAGCCACAAGGATTACGGTCGAGTACATAGGGATTTTTTGTTTGACCACCGACACCGCTCCATCCACTCGATGAGTTTGAGGAACGGAAATTTGCCCATTCGCTGAGATTTGATTTTGCAATTATTACTGCGCCGGCCTCTCTCAGTTTTTTTGCAACCCAGCTGTCGGTTTTGGGAAAAGAGTTACGCAGGACAGTAGCACCTGCTGTGTTTGGCATTTTATCGCGAGTATCTATATTATCTTTTAAGATAACGGGGATCCCATGCATCGGACCTCTTACTTTTCCGGCAGACATCTCCTTGTCAAGTTCTTCAGCAATCTGGATGGCATCGGGATTGATCTCTATAATCGAATTCAAAGCAGGCCCGTTTTTGTCAATTTCTACTATCCGGTCGAGGTAAGCAGAAACTACCGCAGTAACAGTGTATTTACCATCTTTATAACCTTGCTGCAATTGTGAAATGCTCATCTCTTCAAGCCATCTGATGTCAGGTTCTTCTTCCAGTGTATTTTTGACAGGTGTATGGCAGCCGATGATTACAACAAGGATTGTAATCAATAAAGATGGAATTTTTACAAAACGGATTTTCATAACATTGCAATTTTGGATCGTGAAATAATATTTAATTTTTTTTGTCGTAAAGACGCCCAATTTGGGCGTCTTTACATTATCAATTTGGGCGTCTCTACATTATTAATAAAATTATATAAAATAAATCAAATTATTTATATTTGTTGAGTGTTCGGCAATTTGAAATAACTTCATTCTAATGCCATTACTTTCGATTTTAAAATCATCAAATAATCTTATTCCGGGACGATGAAAAATATTTACCTGCAGATCCCACTCAAACAGCCCCATGTTTCGCAAATGGTTCTTGCTACAGTTACAGGAACAAGCGGATCGACCCCTCAGAAACCCGGAAGTTCTGCATTATTTGGTCAGACAGGACTCATCTCAGGTACCGTAGGCGGAGGTGTCCTGGAGGGAAAGGTTCAGCAGATCGCAAAAAACTATCTCATTTCAAAGGAATCAGGCCATTTCCTCTTCAGACTTGATAATAGTGTATCAAACGGGGAAGATGCCCTTTGCGGTGGTAAGATCAGTATTCTGATAGACACCAATTTAAGCAATCATATTTCTGCCTTTGAGGGTATTAAAAAATCGTTTGCTGCCAGGATTCCCGGCGTTCTGATCACAATGATTACGAATTTAACGGGAGAAAGGGTTCTTATTGACCGGTACTGGATGACATCTGATGTGAAGCCTCCGATTCCGCCGGAATATTTTTCAAAGATAGAACCGGAAATCAGGAGCATGCTTTCAGCATCCAACCCTTCCGACTACAGGGAAATGAAGCTTTCCATCCCGGGAGAAGAAACTGCTGCACTCTGTTTCCTTGAACCCGTTATTCCTTCTTCCCGTCTTGTCATTGCCGGAGCTGGACATATTGGCAAAGCTCTTGCCCATATCGGACAAATGCTTGATTTTGAAGTAACTGTAATAGATGATCGTGCTGAATATGCAAATCATGAAAATATTCCGGAAGCCGATCAGATCATTACCGGGGATATTGGAAATGCCATAGGTAAGTTTGAGAAGCAGGAAGACACATTTATTGTGATAGTAACGCGTGGCCATAGGGATGATGCCAGTGCTCTCAGGGAATGTATCGGCTCGGATGCGGCTTATATTGGTATGATAGGCAGCAAAAACAAGATCGCACTGATGCATGATGATTTTATCGGTAAAGGATGGGCAACGCAACAGCAATGGGAAAGGATATACGCACCGGTCGGGCTTGATATTAAATCAAAAACCGTTGAAGAAATTGCAATAAGTATTGCAGCACAGTTAGTACTGGCAAGGAACAGTAGAAAGTAAATAGATATAATTAGATCCCCTCCTGGGAGGGTTTATAAAGTTAAAAAGTAAGGAGTAAGAAGTAAGTAGTAGAAAGTCAACTTATGGGGGAATTGTGGGCTATCATATTAGCTGCCGGAGAATCAAAAAGGATGGTGGTTCCGAAATTGCTACTTCCTTTTCGTGGGAAAACAATGATTGAAAAGGTAATTGAAAATGTTACCGGTTCGGAAGTTATTAATACCTTAGTGGTGCTTGGGTCGTTCAGGGAAGAAATACTTGGTGTGATAAAAAACCTGCCTGTAGATTATTGTTTTAATGATAATTATAAAAAAGGGATGCTTTCATCAGTACAATGTGGATTTAAAAACCTGCCTGCCGGTTATGAAGCAGCATTGGTTTTTCCCGGCGATCAGCCATTAATAGAGGCTGGTGTAATAAACCGGATTATATCGGCATACAGGCGGACAGGAAAAGGTCTTGTTATACCTGTATACAAAAAGAAACGCGGCCATCCTCTGCTTATTGACAACAGGTACAGAAATGCAATAGACAAACTCGATGAAGTGCAAGGATTGCGATCTCTTGCTCTAAAATATCCGAATGATGTTCTGGAGGTGGTAACAAATTCTCCTGGCATCCTGAAAGATTTTGATACGAAGGAAGATTATCTGAACGAAATAAATCAAATGAGATAGATATGGAAGAGAAAATTAGTTTTAACCTGAACGGTAAAAAGACCGAGATCCTTATTGATCCCACCCAGACCCTTTTATGGGTTCTTAGAAACCAATTCGGTCTTACCGGGACAAAGTACGGTTGCGGTAGCGGATTCTGCGGTGCCTGTACTATCCTTATAGATAATGAGCCGGTCAGGTCGTGTCAATTAGCGGTGAGTGAAGCAGCTGGTAAGAAAATTATTACAATCGAAGGTCTTGTAATAAATGGTAAACTTCATCCCGTGCAGCAAGCTTTTGTTGATCATGATGCTCTCCAGTGCGGATATTGCACTCCGGGTATGATAATGAATGCTGTTGCTTTACTGACGAAAAACCCCAGGCCTAAACAACAGGATATAATAAAGGGTATGGAAGATAACTTATGTCGTTGCGGAGCACACGTCAGGATTGTTAAGGCTATAGAGACAGCTGCAACAAAAATGGAAGGAGGGAAGTAATTATGAAAAGGATTGCTTCAGGTAAGCAGGAATCGTCAAAATCAAAGAGACGTTCTTTGATTCCCAGAAGAGATTTTTTTAAATTTCTTGGTGGTGGATTATTAATCTTTATTCAGCCTCGGGAAGCATTTAATCTGCGGGCAATACCGGTACAGGAAGGCAGATCATTACCGAAAGATTTTAACGCCTTCCTTCATATTGCTGAAGATGGCACGGTTAGCTGTTTTACAGGTAAGATCGAAATGGGACAGGGTCCTGTCACTGCCCTTGCCCAAATGTTGGCTGATGAACTGGATGTGCCGTTTGCTAGTGTGAAAATGGTCATGGGAGATACGGACCTTTGTCCCTGGGATGATGGTACCTGGGGTTCTACATCTATACGCGAATTTGGTCCGAGTATGAGGGCTGCAGCTGCTGAAGCAAAGACGGTTTTATTGCAGATGGCCTCTGAACAGCTTGGTGTGCCGATATCACAGCTCGAAGTGAAGAATGGTATCATAAGCTATAAGTTGGACAAGGTGAAAAAGGTAAGCTATGCACAGCTGACAAAGGGTAAGAGAATTGAAAGGCATCTGAAGGATAAGCCGGTTCTGAAGGATTCCGGCAAATTTAACATTATTGGCAAACCATATATGAGGCAGGATGCCCGGTTAAAAGTGACAGGCGAGGCAAAATTTACAGGCGATATAATACTGCCAGGGATGTTACATGCCCGTATCGTTCGACCACCTTCACACGGAGCTAAACTTATTTCTATCGATGTGTCGGAAGCAGAAAAGATAAAAGGTATTCAGGTTGTGCGTGATGGTGATTTCATTGCTCTGCTGCATGAAAATCGTGACAAGGTAGATGAAGCGATCGTGAACGTGAAAGCCGAATACTCTTTTGATGAGATGAAGGTTGACGATAAAACCATTTTCGACCACTTTCTGAAATCGGCATCCAAAGGTATCGTAGTTGATAAGAAGGGAGACATTAACACAGGCAGGCAGCTTTCTGACACAATAATAGAATCTGAATTTTTTAACAGTTATGTGGCACATGCGCCAATTGAACCTCACGTAGCTGCTGCCAGGTTGGAAGGTGATAAAATAACAGTGTGGGCTTCTGCACAGACACCTTTTCTTACGCAAGAGTCAATTGCAAGCGAGTTAAGTCTTCCCTTAGAGAAGATACGGGTTATTGTACCTTTTGTCGGAGGAGGTTTTGGCGGTAAGGGTGACAATCCTCAGGCAGTTGAAGCCGCTAAGATTACCAGGATGACAGGAAAGCCTGTGATGCTGGCATGGACAAGACAGGAAGAGTTCTTCTATGACACTCTCAGACCGGCTGCAGTGGTTAAGATCACTTCAGGAATAGACAAGGCCGGTAAGATTACTTTGTGGGATTTCAGTGTCTATTATGCTGGAGACAGAGGATCGGACACTATTTATGATGTTCCCAATTCAAGGACAACTGACTATGACCAGCGCGAAAACGATCCCCAGGTGCATCCTTTTACAACAGGGCCATGGCGTGCCCCTGGAAATAATACCAACACCTACGCAAGGGAATTACAGATCGCCTTAATGGCTTCCAAAGCAGGAATAGATCCTCTCGAGTTCCGTCTGAAAAACCTGAAAGATGAGAAGATGATCGCTGTTCTGAAAGCGGCAGCTGACAAATTTGGTTATAAACCTGCAAAGGGTCCAAGTGGCAGAGGTTATGGTATTGCCTGTGGTACAGATGTCGATACCTGGGTTGCACATATAGCCGAAGTTAAAGTGGATAGGAATACCGGCCATGTCCAGGTGATACGGGTAGCCTGTGCACAGGATATGGGTCTGTGTGTTAATCCGCAGGGATCCACCTTGCAGATGGAAGGGTGTATCACAATGGGAATGGGTTATGCGCTTACTGAAGAGATACAGTTCGAGGGTGGGAAAATGCATAACCAAAATTATGATACATATGAGATTCCCCGCTTTTCATGGATTCCAAAGATTGATACGGTAATACTTAACAGGATAGATCAACCACCACATGGAGGGGGAGAGCCTGCAATAATCGGAATGGGTGGTGTAATCGCCAGTGGTATCTTTGATGCCACCGGGGCAATACTTTACCAGATGCCCATGACACCGGCCAGGGTATTGGAGGCATTAAAAAAAGTGTGAATCAGTCATAATCAGTTCATAATATCGATCGGGTGACAGATTTGAGCAGCAATAGAATAGAAATAATAAATAAATTATACAGATTTTAAATCAGACATTAAAAATGAACGAGACAATTCGTTTTCAACTGAACGGTAAGAAGACCGAAGTAATTACTGATCCTACTCAGACCCTTCTTTGGGTTCTGAGGAATCTATTAGGATTGACCGGAACCAAGTATGGCTGCGGAACTGGATTCTGCGGAGCCTGTACTGTTCTCATCGACAAAGAACCAACGAGGTCCTGTATGCTGCCTGTAAGTGATATTGACGGAAAAGAGGTTGTCACTATTGAAGGCCTTGCCCGTAACGGCAACCTGCACCCTGTGCAGAAAGCCTTTGTTGAGCACGATGCTTTGCAGTGTGGGTACTGCACACCTGGAATGATTATGACTGCTGCAGGTCTTCTGATGAAAAATCCATCCCTCTCACGCCAGGAAATAATTGAGGGAATGGAAAATAACCTCTGCCGTTGCGGAGCGCATGTCAGGATAATTGATGCAGTTCAGACAGCTGCCAAAGAACTAAAAGGAGGGAAGTAATCATGAAAAAAACAGATACAAACATAAAGGTGTCTTCTGAATCCATAAAAAATTCAGGGATGAAGAGAAGAAGTTTTGTTAAGCTGCTCGGTGGCGGCATATTCATATTCTTCAAGCCATGGGGTGCCCTTGATCTGCTCAGTGTACCTGCTGAACAGGCAAGAAGCCTGTCAAAAGACTATAATGCTTTCCTGCAGATTGCTGAGGACGGGACTGTAAGTTGTTTCACTGGCAAGATCGAGATGGGGCAGGGAATTATTACATCTTTAGCTCAGGAGATGGCTGATGAGCTTAATGTACCTTTTGAAAAAGTGAAAATGGTGATGGGCGATACTGACCTCTGTCCTTATGATGCCGGTACATGGGGTTCACAGACTACACAGAGTTTTGGTCCTAATATGAGAGCTGCCGTAGCCGAAGCAAGAGGTGTATTACTCGAGCTGGCTTCAGGACAATTAGGCGTACCGGTAACTCAACTCGAAGTCAGAGACGGGATAATAACCGATACAAAAAATCCAAAGAATAAGGTAAGCTATGCCCAATTGGCAAAGGGTAAAAAGATTGAAAAATACCTCGATGTCAAACCTTCTGTTGAGGATTACACTAAATTCACTTATGTAGGAAAACCGTATAATCGGAGTGACTCTAACTTAAAAGTTACCGGACAGGCAAAATATACAGGTGATCTTAAAATGCCGGGGATGGTATTTGCACGAATATTACGGCCCCCGTCCCACGGAGCAAAACTGACATCGGTAGATGTTTCAGGGGCAGAGAAGATTAAAGGCACGCAAGTAGTTCGTGATGGCGATTTTATTGCAGTCATAAATGAAAACCGCGACAAAGCTGATGAAGCTATTGTCAAAATAAAGGCAGAATATTCCTTCGATGAGATGAAGGTTAATGATAAGACAATCTTTGAATGGCTGCTGAAGGCTGATTCAAGAGTCAACGTTGCGAGGACCAGCGGAGATATGGAAGTTGGTCATCAGCTTTCTGACAAAATATTTGAATCGGAATTTCATGATTGTTATCTGGCACATGCGTCTATTGAAACCCATACTGCTTTAGCCAAACTTGATGGTGATAAAATGACTGTATGGGCTGCGACTCAATCACCCTTCGGTCTTCAGAATGGCATTGTGCGCGAGCTTGGCTTCCCACTTGAAAAGGTGCGGGTCATAACGCCGTTTGTCGGTGGAGGATTTGGGGGGAAAGCCGCCTATCAGCAGGGTGTCGAAGCAGCCAGACTGGCAAAAATGACCGGTAAGCCTGTGATGCTTGTATGGACCCGTGATGAAGAATTTTTCTATGATACTTTTCATTCGGCGGGAGTGGTTAAAATCAACTCAGGAATTGACAAATCAGGATTAATCAAAATGTGGGATTATCATGTATATTATGCCGATACCAGGGGTGCAGATACTATTTATGATGTCCCTAATGCCAAAACAACTGACTACAGTCGGAATAAAGATGCTCCTCCTGTTCATCCCTTTGCTACCGGACCGTGGCGTGCTCCAAATAACAATACAAATACTTTCGCCAGGGAGGTGCAGATCGACATTATGGCATCAGCAGCGGGGATCGATCCTCTTGAATTCCGTCTGAAAAACCTGAAGGATGAAAAGATGATAGCCTGCCTGAATGCAGTTGCCGATAAATTCGGTTATGTTGCCGGTAAAACTCCGAGCGGCAGGGGAATAGGAATAGCTTGTGGCACAGATGCAGGAACATGGGTTGCTCATATGGCTGAAATCAAGATCGATAAGAATATCGGAAAAGTACAGGTTATAAGAATTGCCTGTGCACAGGATATGGGATTGTGCGTTAATCCTGAAGGTGCGTTGATCCAGATGGAAGGTTGCATCACAATGGGGCTCGGTTATACTTTTACTGAAGAGGTCATGTTTGAGGGTGGTAACATTCAAACCCGTGGATTTGATTCGTATGAAATTCCACGTTTCTCATGGCTGCCAAAGATCGATTGTGTTATTCTCGACAGAAAAGATAAAGCTCCAAAGGGTGGGGGTGAGCCTGCGATAATCGCCATAGGGGCGGTTGTTGCCAACGCAATTTATGATGCTACGGGTGCCAGATTATACAGAACGCCAATGACACCGGCAAGGGTATTGGAAGCGTTGAAAAAGGTATAGGAGGAAGGCTACAGGCAACGGGCGACAGGCTACAGAAGATACCTGATGCCCGTAACCTGTTACCTGATGCCTTTAAATTAATAAATAAATAGAAATAATAGTGGTAACACTATCCCGATAATTGTCAGGATAGCCCCTCTACTTGTGATCCCGTTTTTGCCTTTTACAATAAATAAACCGGTAATAGTCACCAGGATAAGGGCAATGCAAAAAATATCGCTGAAATACTTCCACCATTTACCGGGATTGTAGTGGAGGAAATTTATCTGGTAGAAAATAGGCCTTTTGCTTGTTCTTTCAATAACTCCCTGCCCTGTAATAGTATTTATTCGAACAGAGCCTCCTTGGACGAATATGGTAAGAACATTACCTGAAGGAAAATAATAGGTTTTAAATTCAAGGTTACCCGGAATACTTTTCAGGATGTCTCGTACGATCTCTTTATTAAGGTTCTCTCAACCTTGAAACCTTTTTAGAACAGGTATTTCTTCAGGAGTCCTATTCCTTTCTTTATTTCTTCCCGACCACTGGATTCGATGCCATACCAACCGCGGTAACCTGAATCTTTTGCCAGCCGGATCATTTTGGCTGTCAGTTCTTCGGTAGGTTGGTTACGGTAAGACAATCCTCCGGCATATGGTAACATCTTGATCAGATAATCAACATTATCAAAATCGGTAGCAGGTTGCCGCCAGTCGGGATAACTGCCGAAATAAAGAGAGTTAACCTCTTTCATCAGCGACACCATCCAGTTGGCGTCATTCGATACACCGCCATGATTTTCAATAAGTACGCTGATCTTTGCCGGCACAGCATATTCCATCATCATCTGGTAGGTTTCAACAGAATACTTCAGAGCCTCTTCTTTATTTACATCTTTTGGACCACGGCAATTAGTACGGATAGCATGGCATCCTAAAAAATGTGCTGCATCAATCCATTTCCGGTGATTTATTTCGAACTGACGGCGCTCTTCCTTAGTGGGAGAACATCCGTCGCCTTCATCATCAACCATAATAAGCACCATAGATACTCCATTATCTTCGGCATTCTTTTTCAAACGTCTGAGATAACCCTCAGTGGGCACTTCAAATAATGTATTTACGAACTCGATACCGTTCAGACCAAAGTCTTTTCTTGCAACAGCCGGAAAATCAAGGGTTTTCCACTTGCCTGATCGGATTTCATCAACCAGAGCCCACTGAGCAAGTGAAATATCATCTTTGATCAGCCTTGGTGTCGGCTCCGGAGCAGATGCTCCTAACAATGAGGGAGCCACCATTCCGGCAGCTCCGATTACCAAGGACTTTTCAAGAAAACTCCTGCGTGAAATATTGTCCATTCTATTAATTTTAAATTATTACTGTTCAGTTTATTAAGGTACGAAAATATGATAATGAAAAACCGGATTAACTAAAGCTCCCATCCTTTACGATATTCCCTGGTAAGATATTTATTTGCTTCCGGAACATTGGTAATTTTCATATTTAATGAATCATATTCAACTCTTTTTCTGGTTCGTAAGGCTACAGCACCAAGAAGAATTGTTTCGGTAACAGGACCTGCATAAAGAAAACTTCCCGGTGACTGTGTTTTATTCTTAAATGCTTCGATCCAGACATCATTACCTCTTGATCCTGCCTCTTCTCCACTTTCTTCCTTTATAAGATAAACCATTTTGGTTTCGGGGAGCAGAACCGGGTTTTCACCTCTGAAGCCGGCGAGTATTTTTCCTTTGTCACCCACAAACATCATTCCTTCAGGTGTTAAAGCTTTTCCTGTTGCCCTTAGTTCGTCCGGAACAAGAGGTTTCATACCTCCATCATACCAGAAAAGGTCAAAAGGCGGCAATTCTGCCTGTGCAGGAAATTGAAAACGAATAATACATGATAATGGGAAAGCCACGTCATTTACAACACCAACAGCAACGTTATTCTTTGTTGTACAGGTAGTTGTACTGTACGCTTCCGCATTTATGGCCGGAGTGTTAATTCCCAGTGTCAGAAACAGCGGAAAAAGACTGTAATGTCCCATATCTGCAATACTGCCTGCTCCAAAGTCGTACCAGCCACGGAAAACAGCATGAGTGTAGTTCGGATGATAAGGTCTGTCGGGTACAGGCCCCAGCCATAAGGCCCAGTCAAGGCCTTTTGGTACAGGCGGAGTGTCAGTCGGATTGGCTTGCCATTGCGGCCACATGGGTCTGTTCGACCAGTTGTGTATCTCTTTCAGTGTGCCAATGAAACCATCCCTGATCCATTTTTTTACTGTTTCGTACCCGGGTCTTTTGCTCCATGCCAGCAAATGCGTGCTTAAACCGGTTTTACGTGTGGTTTCGATGGTTAGTTTAGCCTCGTTCATCCGGTTGGCAATGGGTTTATGGGTAACAACATGCTTCCCTTTCTTCATTGATGCTATTGCTACAGTAGCATGAAGGTGATCGGGGGTCATGATCTTTATTGCATCAATATCCTTTTCTTTTTCAAGTAATTCGCGAAAATCTGCATACGATGAGCATCCCTTGTAGGTGCTTGATTCTTTTGATTTGGCATAATATTTCTGCACGAATTCCTGTCCTATATCCCTTCCTCCGGGAATCCCCTTTAATCCCTCTCCCCATCTGGTATCTTCCAATGCTGTGCGAATATTATTGCGGATACCATCCTGGGACCAATCTACATAATCAGTAGTAAATTTGTTCGGATCGCATACCGCAACGATTTGCAAAGCAGGGTTTGCGATTAATCCTGTCATTTCCCTTAAACCCTGGGTTCCGCAACCGATATATCCGAGGGTCAGTTTATCGTTTGGGGCCACAAAACCTGTTCCGCCGAGCACATGCCTCGGTACAACTGTAAATGCCAGAGAGGCAGCAGCAGCGGATCCCAGGAATTTACGACGGTTAATTTTTTTTAAAGTTGCCATTTTTCTTGGTGATTTTTATGATTTACTGTTTAATAAAAGATTAAAAAATAGATTTCGGCAAATATTATCAAATTTATGGAAATCCGGGAATAATTTACCAGATTATCAATGTTTTTTTATTAATCTGAGATTGAAATTATTGAAAATTTACCAGTACAGATTGTCAGGAAATAGCGGCATAGTAATGAATAATCATGCCCTTTTAAACGGTCTGATCCAATCCTTGGGAAACATATTATAGTATTCATGCAATAACCAAATTTACAAAAATTATGTGCTATTTGATACAAGTTTTTCAGGTTTTATAATATATTATACTATGTAATCAGAAGACCTCCATCGTTTTCCCCTGGGTGGTGACCAACTGTTAAACATTGTGAAAAGAAATATTCTAAATTCTATACTAATATTTGGTACTAAATGGAATATTTACCTTTGATCAGTTGTCTATTAGTATAAACCAACAAAATTTTAAAGCAAATGAAAAAAAATTTGATTATGCAATTACTGTCATTTACAGTTCTCTTTGCATTTCTTAGCATGCCCCTCACAACCAATGCACAGGGTTCCAAGACTAATTTCTCAGGAACATGGGCTTTAAATGCCGAAAAGAGCAATTTTGGAGAAGGTGGTGGCCAGAGAATGGGTGGCGGAAATTTTGTCGCAAAACAGGAAGCCAATCTTCTGACTGTCGATAGGACAAGGACTAACCAGAGTGGTGAGACCACAACCACAACCAGTAAATATACTCTGGATGGTAAAGTGAGTGTAAACACTACACCAAGAGGTGAGAGCAAGTCTGTAGCAACATGGGCAGCAGATGGTAAGACACTTACAATTGTGACCACAAGAACAATGGACATGAATGGTACGCCAACAGAGATGAAGACAACTGAAGTATGGAGTCTGCCAAGTGCCACTTCTATTTCTATTGCTTCAACATCGATTACGCCTAATGGGGAGAGGAAAACTACAGCTGTTTACGATAAAAAGTAATTTGTTTACAGGAAAAATTGTTTCATAAAGAAGGGTTCTTAACGGGCCCTTCTTTTTTGTTGTGTAAAATTTGTAAATTCGTTTTTTCAAATTGAATCAGATTGCAGAAAATATCTCTTTGAGCTATAATAGACTATAAATCAAATCAATGAAAAAATCAGAAAGATTCCATGTTATAATTACTGCATACCTGATAGTTTTAATTTTTTCGTCATGTGTTGATAACCCGAAAGATTATAGTCAGGTTTTTAATATTAAAAAAATTGCAGAGCACAACCCTGCTATTGCAGTTATTTCAGAGGGCACGGGGTTTGATAAGTCTGTTCTGAAAGTTATGCCTACTGCTGAAAATGCAAAGGTTACTATCTGGGAATCAGGTGACCCTGGTAACTGGACTGATGCAAATTACCTGATTTTTGAAATTTTCGGTCCAAACGACTTCAGCGGAGTTATCAATATTGAATTTTACAAAAAAAGCCAAAAACCTGTTTCTGAAAAAGTTGTCCTGCAAAGCGGAGAGTTATCAGAAACCACCGAAGAGTCCCCATGGCTCTCCTGCCTTATGGGAATCCTGCCCCGGATAAAGACAAAAGTAGCTTTTCCCCTATCTTACCTTGACGCTCAGAACCTTTTTGTTCCCCGTGCACCACGTCAGTTAAAAGGAACTGTTAACGGGAACAGACTCGATCCTGCTGATATTGGAAAAGTCGTCCTGAGGTTCGGACCATTTTCAGATCCGTATTTTAAACCGCTATTTGAAGTAGCTTCAGCCGGACTGAGTGATACCCTGCCGGAATCTTATGCGGTGCTTGATAAGCCAGTCATTGATAAATTCGGACAACGGAAAGACAAAGATTGGCCTGTTAAAATCAAAAATGAAGAGGAGCTGATCTCCCGTAATCTGGAACTGGAAAAATCTGTTTCGGACCTTGGGTTCACAGAAGGGTGGAGCAAATACGGCGGATGGAAAGCTAAAAGATTTAAAGCTACTGGATTTTTCAGAACGCAGCATGATGGTCAGAGATGGTGGCTGGTTGATCCCGAAGGCTATGCGTTCCTGAGTGTAGGAGTAGATTGCATACGTTTAACATCATCCGGCCCCGTAACCGGTATTGAGGACCTCTTTGAATGGCTTCCTGTTGAAAAAGATGCAAAATTTGCTGAATCTTTATCAGGTAATGAGAAGACAAAAAATATGGATTTCTACAGATCCAACCTTATCAGGGTATTCGGTAACGAATGGAAAATAAGATGGAGTAAAATGACGGCAGGTCTGATGAGAAAACTTAATGTAAATACAGTAGGTAATTGGTCGGATATTGATTTTGCCCGGCAAAATAATCTTGCTTATGTTCTTCCACTGCGCGGATTCCCTTCTACTAAAATTCTTGTCTATCGCGATTTCCCTGATGTATTTTCTGAAGAATATCAGAAGAACTCTGAGGAGTTTGCAAAACAACTGAATGAATATAAGGACGATCCTTACCTGATTGGATATTTCCTGCGAAATGAACCACAGTGGGCTTTCGGTTATCATAATCTTGCTTTTGAGATGTTTGCAACTGATCAGGCCTCTGCGACAAAAGACGAGTTCATCAGGTGGATAAATAATAAGTATAAAGGTGATATTCAAGCGCTTAATAAAGCCTGGAATGTGAATATCACGGATTTCGAAGATCTTAAGAAGATGATTATCAAGGACTATCCCTCGGTTGTTGCTGACAGCGATTTTTATTCCTTTTCAACCATAATAGTTAAAAGATATATCGATTTGCCATGTGATGAGGTTGCCAGAGTGGATAAAAACCATCTTAATCTGGGTATGCGATATGCATGGCTTAGTTCAGATCTTTTATATAAGGCAGGCGAAAGGTTTGATGTCTTTTCCATAAACGGTTACGGTTATAGCCCTCCGTCTACTGCCGAAATTGCACGTATAAGCGGAAAGCCTGTAATGATTGGTGAGTTCCATCACGGAGCTGTTGACCGGGCTCTGCCAGCAACCGGTATAACCGGAGTGATCAGCCAGGATGAACGGGCAGCCGCCTATCGTAACTATATCGAGCATGGATTTGCAAGACCTGAGCTTATCGGGATGCATTATTTTCAATGGGTAGACCAGCCCTATTACGGTCGCTTCGATGGAGAGAATTATAATATTGGTGTAGTGACCATGAACAATTTACCATATCCGGAGCTTACCGGGGCGATGGAGATTACCAACAAACGTATTTATGAGGTTGGCAGCGGAGCAGCAGAACCATTTGGGGCAGAGATAATAAGAATACCGTCAATACATTATTAAAGGCAATAGGAGTAAGTTATTAATAACTGATTAATAACCAAATACACTTATATTATGAAAAAGAACCTTTTAATTATTTTCATTTTCACAGCTTTAATCAATAATGCCATGCAAAAAGAAGAATTCCCCCAAGCGCAAATTACCAATGGATTAATTCATGCCCGGCTTTACCTGCCCGATTCTAATAAAGGTTATTACAGGGGCACCAGGTTCGACTGGTCAGGTGTTGTTGCCAGCCTTGAATTTAAGGGACATAATTATTTCGGACAATGGTTCGAAAAATACAGTCCGACTATTCATGATGCCATTACAGGACCGGTAGATGATTTTACTCCGGTAGGATACAATGAAGCCAGACCAGGCGAGTCTTTTCTTAAAATAGGTATCGGAATAATCTCCAAACCAGATGAAAACCCATACACGTTTAGTAAAACTTACGAAATACTGAATTCCGGTAAATGGAAAGTAAAATTAAAACCTGACCAGGCTCAATTTATTCAAATACTGAACGATAAGGAATATTCTTATGAATATGAAAAAAAAGTGCAGCTGATAAAAGACAAACCCGTTCTGGTACTGACTCACACCTTTAAGAACCGGGGAAAGAGGAGAATTGAGACCCTTGTTTATAATCATAATTTTTTTGTAATAAACAATCAGCCCACAGGACCAGGCTTTTCAGTTAAGTTTCCCTTTAATCTGAACGGAATATTCAGCGATGGTGCGGATATTTCAGAAATACAGAATAACCGGATAATTTTCCGCAGAGAATTAGCTAAAGGGGAAACCATCTTTTGCAATAGTCTGCAGGGATTCAGCGATAGCTCAAAAGACTATGACATAAGAATCGAAAACCATAAAACAGGTGCAGGAGTGAGAATTACCTGCGACCGTCCTCTTTCAAAAATGGTCTTCTGGTCCTGTCCGACAACATTATGTCCTGAACCATATATTCAGATTAAAGCAGAACCGGGCCAGGAGTTCAGCTGGAAGATATCCTACGAATTCTATTCTATTGGTAAACCTGAGTAAACAGATTATATATCAATCAATTACCTTGACTAATTAAGATGAGATCAATTCTTCCCATTGACGGTGTTAATATAGTAGCACTTGCCAACAGGATTATCCTGGTGTTCCAACGGAACCAGGCATGAAACAGAACATCACTGTATTGACGTAGTATACTTATCTCTTCTGGTCTTTTCACGTTCTTTTATTACTGGAATCAGTTCCTCACCGGCAAGTTTGAATTTATCATGTTGCTCAGGTGTGCTGAGGTAAAGCATTGTTCCTGGTTCAAGACCCTGTTCAATTACTGTGTTTTTTTCGTTCGAATCGCCTGGAATTACAATCTGTTTCGTTCTGTTTCTTGTATAGACAAAAGGGATTCCGTCAGCTTCGGCCTGTATACATTCTGTAGGGATGGAGATGGCTTCGCTGATATTTTTTATTAGTACCTTATTACCGGTAGTCATTGAAGGTCGCAATGTCGGATCAGAACCTTCAACCTTTACCATCACCTCGAATACTTTTGAGTCGGTATTTGGTAATTTCTCACCTATATTGGCGACTGTCAAAACTTTGCCGGTGTATGTTTTTTCAGGAAATGCATCTACGTTAATATTAACTGTTTGTCCGGGTTTTACTTTACTGATTTCTATCTCGCTGATATAGATTCTGGAAAGCATCGACGACAGATCAGGCAGGGTTGCTACAATCCTTTCAAACGGATTGATCGAAGATCCGGCTTTTATTTTAGTCCCGCGTCGGTCTTTTTTATAAATGACCATACCTGATGAAGGTGCTTTAATAACAAAACCTGCCAGGACTTCCTCAAAATCATTCACCCTTTTAGTCACTCTCGAAAGCCACATGTTAAGATTTTTAATATCCCTTTCGGCCTGTGCAACTCTCAAAATATAGGTTCTTTCTTTCTGTTCGAGTATCCTTTGCTGTTTATCCATGTCTATCTCTGCCTGCCGGATGGTGGTAGGTGGTTCGAACTTCGAATTACGAAGTGTGATCTCAGCCTCTTCAACAGTATGTCTCTGATTTCTTAAATCATCTCTTAAACTGGTAAGCGTCACAGCAGTATCAAGCGATTTCATCTCAACGTTGGTCCTGAATGTTTTAAGCCTTTCACGCTCATCCTTCAGACTATTGTCAAACTCCGTTCTGTCAAGCGTTGCAATATAATCACCCTCTTTGACTTCAGTCCCTTCAGGAACCAGATCCGTGATTTTAATATTTGCTGAATGTATATCCCTGCCCTGGGCAATCTCGGGTGCTTTAATGTCAATAGAATTCTCAGCTATTAATTCACCTGATGTTGTAATGGCTATTTCGAAATCACCTTTTATAGCCTCTGCAAATAAATTTTCCTCATCCTTCTTTGATGTCAATTTATTAAAGACTACCAATGCTATAATTGTAACAACAATAACAATACCTGTGATAATAAATGTTCTTTTCATAACCTGATAAGTAAACCGACTTCAATCTATTAACAGAAAATCCGGGGCGAAATTATTAAATAATGCAGCTTTTTTACTCTCACAAATTCTTTTTTAACAAGATTTAACATTAAAAGCCCCAACGTCTCTACCTTTTGACAATATATCTACTTCTCCGCCGCAATATCAAATATTTTTATTTCTATTTCCTTTGATGTCATATCAGCTATTTTCGGGCCGAATTCTTTGAAGTATGGCATGGCGAAATGAGCATCCACTGCGGCCTGGTTTTTATATTTTTCAACAAAAATAAAATTAGTTTTTTCGTAAGGATCCTGATAAAGCATGTAGCTTTCACAGCCCTCTTCCTCATTGGAGTTTTCAATCATTACCTTTGCAGCCGTAATAAAGTCGGTTTCCTTTCCTGGTTTAATATAGACTTTAGCAGTAATCATCTTCTTGTAATCCGGGACTTGAACATTTGCATTAGTCGTTGTATCCTGTTTTGCAGCGGAACTATTTGTTGAGTTGCATGAACTGGCCACACCTAAAATGATTGCTAAAAGAATCAAAATTCTTGTTTTCATGTTTAATTGGCATTTTATGGTTACGTTAAATATTTTCTTGCTGAGCATTATTCATAGATATTCAATCACAACTCTTTGAACGGAAATAAATGGATGTTAATTATTTCAATCCACGTTTTCTAAGCAATGGACCTTTCGAGGGATCCTGTCCCCTGAATTTGCGATACTGAATCATACCTTCATCATTTCCACCTTCAGTGAGTATGTGCTTCCTGAAACGGGCAGCAATCTCTTTGTTAAAGATATCACCTGAATCAACAAAAGCCTGGAATGCATCGGAGGCAAGGACTGCTGCCCACAAGTAAACATAATAACCGGCTGCATAGCCTCCGATTATATGACTGAAATAGGTAGTCCTGTACCTGGGAATGATTTCCTCCATCAGTTTTATTCTGTCCATCGATTCTTTCTCAAATGCAAGAACATCCACCTGCTTCGGCTCCTTAATACTATGCCAGTCGATATCAAGTACTGAAGCTGCAATATATTCAACGGTGTTAAATGCCTGGTTGAATACTGAAGCCTTCTCCATTCTCTGAATAAGTTCATCGGGAATTGTTTCACCTGTTTTATAGTGTTTTGCATATACTTTCAATACTGCCGGTTCGCCGGCCCAGTTTTCCATAATCTGAGATGGTAATTCACCCATATCTCTCGGGAGATTACCGGCTATTCTGTCGTACTTACCATCGGTAAACAGACCAGCGAGGGCATGACCAAATTCATGGAAAAGCGTTTGTGTCTCGTCCCATGAGAGCAGGGCAGGGGTATCACCTGAAGGCCTTGTGAAATTGGTAACTATGGTAACTACCGGATAAATCTTTTTACCGTCTTCATATGTCTGACTGCGGAACCTGCCACACCATGCACCCACATTTTTGCCCGGACGAGGGTAGTAGTCAAGGTACAATACTCCGACATGTGCACTATTAGCTTCTTTTACCTCAAATACTTCTACTTCAGGGTGATACACCGGAGCTTCCGGAATGCGTGTAAATGTGATACCATATAACTTGTTAGCGACATAAAACATACCATCTCTTACATTGGTAAGCGAAAGGTATGGTTTCATCTCCGACTCCTCGAGGTTATATTTTGCTTTTTTAAGCTTCTCGGCATAATACCACCAGTCCCATGAGGCAAGCTTAAAATTGCCCCCTTCGTGGTTAATGATTTTCTGCATTTCATCTCGGTCCTTCTTAGCAATTGCCATAGCAGGTACCATAAGCTCGTTAAGGAATTCAGAAACAGCTTCAGGTGTTTTGGCCATATTTATCTCAATAATATAATCCGCATAAGTTTCATACCCTAACAGCTTTGCTTTTTCTACCCTGAGGTTCACTATCTTCAGGATAACTTCCTTATTATCAAATTCATTGTTGTTATTGCCCCTCATAAAATAACCCCGGTAAAGCTTCTCGCGGAGTTCCCGGTTTTTGGCATAAGTAAGGAATGGCAGCAGACTCGGCTTTTGAAGGGTGAAAACCCATTTGCCTTCTATGCCAGCGGATTTTGCAGATTCAGCAGCAGCATCAATTACCTCTTTTGAAAGACCATCCAAATCTTCAGGCTTGTCGATGATAAGCTTAAAATTAGTATTGGTCTCTGCAAGCTGGTTCTCATTGAATTTAATCTGGTTTACCGAAAGTTCCTGGTTGATTTTGCGCAGTTTTTCCTTATCAGCTTCATTCAGGTTGGCCCCGTTGCGGACAAAGTCACTGTAATATTTTTCGACAACACGTTTCTGTCCAGAATCAAGATTGCTGTTAAAACGGGCTTCATAAACTGCTTTGACCTTCTGAAACAGCTTGTCATTCAGGGAAATATTATCCCTGTGCTTCGTAGTTATAGGAGCTATCTTCCGGTTCAGAGCCTGCATGGTAGGATTCGTATTAGCCGAATTGAGGCTGCCGAACACGGAACTTACCTTCCTGAGCATTCTGCCCGATTTATCATAGGCAAGAATAGTGTTTACGAATATAGGAGTTTCCGTGTTGTTAACTATAGCTTCAATCTCTGCCTGCTGTTCAGCTACACCCTTTTCAATGGCAGGCAGATAATGAGAAGTGTCAATGAGGTCAAAGGGAGGTACCTGGAAAGGTGTGTTGTATTCGCTGAAAAAAGGATTTGTCACTTTTTTTTCAGTCTGGTTACATGATGATAATACCAGCATGATTGTTAAAAGGATAAAGAGGGTCTTTTTCATGATTGAAAGCTTATGGATTTATTATTGTATTTTCTTCAGGGAATATTTACGAGAATACAGAATTTTATTACAGAAAAGTATTTATTTACATTCATTCTTCGAAAATAGCAAAATGTAAAACTATAAAAAAGTAGCTGGAACAAAAATTATCACAATAAGGAGCATTCATCAGAGGAAAGATGTACTATGAATTTATTCCATTTTAAGCAATTTATTAATATCTTTTTTCAAATAATCATAAAGTTATTTCTGAATAATTTTTTACCTTGTAATCTTCAATACCAGTTTAAATTAAATAGATAAAGAGCTATGAAGAATCTGATTATGTTTTTTATTTTTCTTTTTATAATGATGTCCTCTGCTACATTAGCACAGGAGCGCGATAAAGCTGCATTGGCAAAAGGGATGAACTTTATTGAAACCCGGACTTTTTCTGCTGAAGATGATGCAAGAATCCTCGAGCTTTACAAAAACTTACGAGTTGCTGATGTTTCCGACGGATTGGATATGGCAGGACTTCCCGGCACCGGTCTTGTTGACCCGGCAATACATCCTGATTGGGTTGATTTAAAGAATTTTACCCACGTTTTCAGGGGTATAGCGATTACTGTCCGATATGTTCCTACACAAAAACCGGCCCTCCCGGCCCCGGGAGAAGAGTTCTCAAAATGGGAAGGTAATTTCTATAACTCTTATTCGAATGAAGCCTTTACTCAGTTAATCCGGCCAGGTTCAGCTATTGTTATTGACGATGTTGAGGATAAAGATATCGGATCGATAGGCTCAAATAATATTTTGTATTGGTATAAGCTTGGGGCCACTGGTGTAGTTACTGATGCAGGTTCACGAGACACAGATGAGGTCGGACTCGAAGGAGTACCTCTTTATCTGAGAAAAAAAGGACGAGGCATTCGGCCGGGAAGGAACGAAATTGAATCGGTAAACCGTCCGGTTTCGATCGGGGGAGTTCTGGTTTGTCCGGGGGATGTTGTTGTTGGTGATGGGGACGGGGTAGTTGTCGTTCCGCGTGCGGTTGCTGAAAAGGTGGCAAAATATGGTAACGAAATTCTCACAAATGACAAAGCCGGCAGAAAGGGTCTGTATGAAAGTCTGGGAAGGCCCCTGGATAAAACCGTGAAATAATTTAAGCTGGCTCATTTGGCATCATTGACGGGTAAAAATGTATTCGGAATTATTTTTACCGATGTGTGGCTATTTTATTAGTAATGTATATATTATCATTCGGCTTGAAGAATATTGTTTATCAAAAAGTTATCCAGGACTAATGAGTTAACATATAGCTGGCAGGCGCAAAACTGGTTATCTGATTTTTATTGCTTATTAATTTTTACCATGACAACTCCATATGCAGGAACCAGAGAGCTAAATTTCTTCTTGTAGGTACCCATTTCTTTCTGTCTCCAAAGATCACGGACAGACTGTTTACCGGAGATTTGCAATTCAGTCCAATCAACTACCACTTCCACATCTGCTTTACCCCTGTTAAATAATCCCACCGCTTTTGCCCCGTCAGCTAAGTTTTTAACCATCAAAAAACAGTCGTCATTTTGTCTGATTACTAATCCACACTCACCTAAGGGGTCCTGATTAACTTCAATAACTTCAGCATTGCAAAGGACATTCAGGGTAAACTCATCAAGTTTCGACATATCCCCACTATAAATTAACGGGGCTGCCATCAAACACCATAACGACATATAGGCGTATTGCATGTCAGCTGGCATGGGTGTAAGTTCAGGAATACCCATTTTGGATGCATTGCCGATCCAACCGATCTGAATATAATCCGGATCGTTCCATTCGCCTGGTTTTGAAAACTGCCGGAATTCGCTGTTACGGAGAGCTACATCGAGAATACGGTCGAGTTCATAACCTAAATCTCCGGCTGTCCTCCAACAATTACCTCCAACTTCTCCTCCCCATTTCCAGACATCACCCATGCCATATTGGCAAAGGTTATAAACAATATCACGATCCAGAGATTTCAGGATATTGCCCATCTGGATATATGGTTTCTGATAAGCCTCGAGACTTTTATCATTTCCGGCAATCTGTCCATAGGAACACCAGTCATATTTGAGAAAATCAAAACCCCAGGCGGCAAATTGACGGGCATCTTGTTCTTCGTGAAGGTAAGCGCCGGCAAAACCTCCGCATGTTAAGGGTCCTGGCGAGGTATAAATTCCGGCTTTCAGTCCTTTTGAATGGATATAATCAGTAAGTCCCTTCATATCAGGAAAATGACGATTCGGAACAATATTTCCCTGCTCATTCCTTAGCGGACCGACACGCAGGGAATCATTATTTTCCGGAGCATTCATCCAGCAATCATCGATATTTACATATTGATAGCCAACATCGGCCATTCCACTGTTTATCATAATATCAGAAGCTTCCCGTATCATCTCGTCGGTGATCCTGTCATAATGGGCATACCAGTGGTTCCATCCCATTGGAGGTGTCAGGGCAATTTTATCTCCTGCCACTATCTTTAATTTTCTCTTATCAGTTCCTTTCGAATTAGTAGTCTGGATCAAAACATCGTATTCTCCTCTTTGGGGGGCTTTCCCGGTAATGATTCCGGTTGTAGGATCAAGTATTAATTCAGGAGGCAAGCCCTTTACAGAAAAGTCGATCGGTCGTTTGCCCTGGCACGGGATCCGGTATAGAAACGGGTTTCCCGGACGGCAACCGTAAACCAGTGGACCATTGATATGAGGCTGAGGTTTTGGACGCAGGGAATACATTTTTGTTTTTCCGGCAGTTCCATCATTTTTATTTTCTGCACGACATGATGCAGCCAGTAATGTTGCCAGAAAAAAGATGACCGTTATGGTCAATATACAGTTAAATGATTTTTTGTACATTAGATTCTTGGTTTCTGAATTGTTTAACAAAATTATCCCCTGACAATCAAACAACCTGATGCTTCCGGATAAATTCCGGATCTATTTCCACTCCTGAACCCGGACCGGTTGGAACTTTGACAACACCATTAACACTTTTCAAAGGTGATGTCTTGCATTCAAAAATGACATCCGTTTTAAATCCTTTGAATTCATGATAAGGCAAAGCATTGGGAAGGGCCGATACAAAGTGCATCATATATAGAAATCCTAAATCTCCACCGGTCATATGAGGGGTGCATGATTTGCCGAATACCTTTGCCATTAATGCAACTTTCATTGCCCGTATCATTCCTCCAAAATAAAAGCAATCGGGCTGAACGATCTGAAGTCCATCATTGGCAATAAGCCAGCGAAATCCATGTAGGCTGTATTCCTGTTCGCCTCCTGCAACAGGGATTGAAAGGACATCAGCAACCTGTTTGGTCTCTTCATACCAGTCGAAGGGAACAGGCTCTTCGAAAAACTCAAAGCGGTACTCCTCTAAAAGTTTACCAACACGGATTGCTTCTTCCACCGAATAGAAACCATTTGAATCGGCATAAAGAACCATCTGGTCACCAAATGTTTTCCTGACGAGCGGGATGATCTCCTCTGTCCTGCCTGCCGGACCAACGGCATTAATATCCTCGGTTCCGAACATTAATCCGCCGACTTTAATCTTTAGTGCCTTTGCATTATATTCTGCTACATCCCTTTTTATCAGTTCCATCGATTCAGCCACCTGTTTTTCACGGTATTCGGTAGCCTGGTAAACAGCAACCTCCGGGTTGTGAATATCTCCGATCATCTGCCCTATAGGCTTTCCTGCAATACGCCCCATCATGTCGAGAATGGCAAACTCGATGGTAGCCAGTGGCACACCAAGAGCCATTCCGGATAACCTGAAATTGAGTTTGTAGATATACACCTTTTCCAGCAACAGGTCGAGATTGCGCGCATCTTTATTAATAAAAAAAGGTTGTAACAGGTTGATGAAAATCGGGTATTGCGATCTCAACTGCCCGCTGTGACCGATGGACATACCCTCTGCCCCGTCTTTAGATCTGACCCTGCATAAAAAGCTATTTCCATAACGCAGTAATTCGAGAGTTTCAATGATAACAGGGGAACTAAACAATTCTTTTTTAAAGACAGGCTGTTTAAGGATTTCATCAAGTAGGAAATAATCTGTTTTCCGGACATCAGAGCCGATATTAGGTACAGTTGAACCGCAGGATGATAGGGGCAATGTGGCGCCCAGACAACCAGCCAGGGCAGTCCCAATAAATTGACGTCGATTGGTTTCCATTAAGATAAGTATTATAATTAGCTTTTCTTTTTAAAAATTATGTCCTATGTTTCCGTTTTCAGATTAGGTCTGGAGTGAGTGGAGTCCGGAGTTAAGTTATAACTGCAACTTCGTGATCAGAGATTGAACTGATTGTGAAATGACCCCATCCTTTCTCCGGAGCAATGGAAAATTTCTGATCCGACACCAGCAGCTGCAGACTCTTACCGCTTACATCTTCCGTTAATTTGATCCGAACCTTCACAGGACCTATCTGAATAAATTCGTCAACCGGTTGACGCCACGTTCCTGCGCTGGTCAGATTGACCATATGCAAAATCAGTCGTCCTCGTTGGTGGTAAATCTGACAGTCAATTAGACCCGTAGTTTCAACAGACAGGGGGATGTTGTCTTTTGCTGCCCAGCGAATGATGTTTGCCAGCAGGTTTCCATGGTCCGGAAGATTATAACGACCAAACTGCCGGTCAATATCTGCAGGCATGAAGGCGATGCGACCGGCACCGGGAATCTTGTTCAGAATCAAACCCGGGATATCCGTTTTCGGTTCCCGCATCCATGCCGTCTCTGGTGGATATATTGGAAACTGCGGAATAAATGTAATAAGTACTTCCACACCCGAGTCAGTTCTGACCGGGCCCAGCAAGCCACCAAATGAAAGAATATCCGTTTCATCGAATCCTTTCAAAACAGGATGTCGCTTACCTGCAACCGAAGGCTCCGTACCTGTTTGCGGGCCATCAACGTCTTTGCGTAACTCAGGTGTGAGCCGCAGGTAGGTGTGATATGTTTCACCTGCCCATTTTCTCAGGGTTGCTACTGAACTGGCTTGACGCTGTTCCTCAGGATGAGCGCCGAACAAATCACCCAGGCCATAGTCTGAGCGACGATCGCCCCATTCACTATATAAGCTGCTTTCACCTGTGGCAATCAGACCGCCTCCTCCTTTTACAAAGCGTCTTACACTTGCAACCTGATCATCTGTCATTACACCAAGGTCAGGTAGCACCAACAATGATAAGTGTCCTGCTTCACGATCGATATGATCGGCATTCACAGGCAGATACGGAATCCTGGCCCTGATAAGCGTCTGTGTTATACCACGCCATGGCAGTTCAACCATCAGCTCGGCATCATCACGTCCATAGAAATCCATGTTCTGTTGTGACCACACAACACCAACAGTAGCAACAGGATCGCGGTTGATCATGAATTCTTCATTTACTTTATGCCACTGGAAGACCGGCCCCGGAGTATGATAAATCCGGCGATCTTCATGAGAGGCGCCAACATAATGCCACCATGGCTGGATACCACCTGCCATCCCTTCGAACATCCACATATGGGCCTCAGGTACCGGTTTACTTGCGAGACGAAAAGTTGGCCTTCCAGCCTGGTACATAGCCATGCTTTCAGGAATTAGTTTTTCCCACCCCAGCAGACCATGAATGAGTTTGCCGATATCGGCATTCTGTTGAAAACCACCTGCATCGCTGCGCGCCTGGGAGTCAAGCATAATTATGTCAGCCCGGCGGCAAATCTCTTTAAAGTCGCGAAAGCTCCTCGACTGTCCGCTTATTGAGCCACTGTTCATACCTGACCAGATGCAGTCCGGCCCTCCTGCTGATTTGGCAGTACAGTTGTTCAGATCCCATATTTCCAGCCTCCGGTTATAATTCCAAAGGATCCATTCCCGGTATACCGGATCATCCCAATTTCTGACCCTGGGTATTTCATTGCCTGTTTTCTCCTGAAAACTCTTTCTGCAATTCTCGCAGAAACAGATAGTATCACGACCCAGTCCACTCCAGCTATTGTCTGTGAATCCTTCCGGATGATATAATTTTGAGACTTCGGTCAGGATTGCCGGTATATGTTGGTTATAATACGGGCTATTAACACAGGTTATGAAAAGTTCACCTGCTTTGTATGGCTTACCTGCTGCATCGATTGTAAACCAATCGGGGTGGGCATTATAAAACTCTTCATGAGCACGATTGGAATCCATACGGGCAAATACTGCCAGCCCCTCTTCATGAGCGGCCCTACACAATTCACCAAACAGATCACGACCCTCCAGATATTGGGCCTGCCGGTGAAGGGGCACTTTGCTCGGATAATAAGCCACAATACCGCCAGCATTTACAATAACCCCCTGTGTCTGCGTGCTTTTCCAGTGGCCGCGCCACCAGGAAATGTCATAGTGGGAGGGATCCTTTTCGGTAATATTAGTCTGACCCCAGCGTGTAACACGCCGATACCACGGGATTTCACCTGCAGGGTCTCTGTCGCTCACAGGGTTATCCACAGCTAAGGGGAGGAGGTCAGCCCCTGCAAGTGTTAGTGTAGCGGCAGCTGCTTTCTTCAGAAAGGAACGGCGACTATTATCTGGATTTTGACTGGCCCCTGCTGTGCCACGGTGTTTCAATTCTGAATTACTCATTATTTTAATTTATGTTCTGATAATAAGGTTTTGTTCTGATGTTATGTCAAATCTATTCCTATAATCTCATGATCGGATATCTGTGGTACTGTTATTATTACCTTGTCTTCATTGATCTCAAGAGACGCCTTCTGTTCACTTACCAGCAGATTCACTCCACCTGCTTTTGTTCCTTGCGGGATTTTAATACTTACCTTTGCTGCTACCGGAATAAGTTCCCGGAAGGGACCTTTCATCATCATCGGATTAGTCAGGTTTACCAGGTGCACTGTCATGGAACTCTCCTGGCGCCAGACAGTAACATCTACTACTCCCGGGCCCTTTACCTCAACAATTGGCTCTTCATTTAGAGCCCACCGGATGGTATTTCGCAGAAGTTTCCCATGATCGGCACTCATTATCTGCCAGAAAGACCTGTCAATATCCCCTGGGAAATAGGCTATTCGTCCTTTGCCGACATCCCGCAGGTAAAGCTCCCGGATGTCTGTCTCCGGAATCCGCGGGTAAACATCTTCCATCGGAAGATCCGGATATGTTGGTATCAGTGTTACAGGACCGGGGAATGATGACCTTGGTATAACCTTCACCCTGTGAACGGTGTTAATGATACGGTACGCATCTTCCAGTTCTTTTAAAACCGGGTGAAACTGATTAGTTGCAGGATCTTTTTTCAAACGCAGATAGCTGTTTTGCATGGGACCTTCAACATTTTTATCATAGGAAACACCAAACAGGTCAGCCAGTCCGAAATCTATCCGTCGTCTGCCTTCCTCATCATACAGGGATGTTTCGAAAGTTGCCAGAAGGCTTCCGCCGCCTTCAACAAATTTCCGTAACTGATCACACTGTTCCTTTGAAAGTGCTGCTATATTTGGAAGAATCAGCAGTTTGAAGGGTTTAAGATGTTCCATATCGAGCAGCCGGTCATTGACCATTTCAAAAGGCATCCGGTCTTCTATCAGGGCATGGTACATTCCCAGGGAATGATCGCCGCTTCTCTGCTGCCATGTCTCGCCACCATAGTTCCGGTTCTGTTCAGAAAAGACCATTCCTACACGAGCCAAAGGTGCTATATTTCTCAGATAACGCTCATTACGGTAATGTACCTGGTATATCCTATCCACAATATCAAGCCAGCGTCTGTCATAGAGTACCCCGGAAAACTTTGTGAACCAAGGACGCATGCCGTTGGCAGTTCCTTCGGCAACCCAAACCCTGATTTCCGCTTCGGTCTGTACTGAATCTTTCCAGCGGTATTGTTCTTCAACCCCTACACTGAATATACCTCCAAGTGGCTTCATCCCGATAGATGCACGTAACTCTTTGGCAACCTTTCCGTTCGACCATGGCAATGTTACCCCGCTTCTTGCCTGGTGGTCAGTGAAAACGATATCTGACAGCTGTCCGGTCACGACCTTATCGGGAAACCCGTTCGGGATAAACCGCGAAGAAGTCTTCAACTTCCGTATCACTCCGTCCCACAGAACCCATAGATCTTTCAGCCTGTTGGTGCTCCACTCAGAGTATTTCTGATATGTCGGATCGAAGCGGTCGCTGTTTTTAGGCAGATCGAGGCCGGAATATTCTTTGAAATTTTTCACGCAGTGTTCACAGTAACATATCCCATGGCCTGCCCAGCGGTTGGAGAAAATACCATCAGGCTGGTAACGCTCCATGATCTCTTTATGCACCTGTGTCATAAACTCAAAATTATAAGGACCCAGGGCGCAAGTGACCCACAAGTCAGGGTTTGCCCAATGACGGCGCTTATCCCCATTTGCAGTTACTGCAATCCAATCGGGGTGGGCGTCATACACATTCTGCCTTGCAGCATGAGGGTCGGTACGGGCAATAACCGACATATCCATCTTGCGGCTTCCTGACAGAAGATAACCGAAAGGATCTGAATTTCCGAGCCAGTCACTCCGGTGGTGAAGCGGTACATCAGTAGGATAGTAAGCTACTACTCCGCCGGCACTCAATGTTGTGCCATCAGCATGGATCCGTTTAAAATAGCTGAGCCAGAAATCAGGATCGAAACGGCCCGGATCATTTTCCACCAGCGTCAGTTGTGCCCATCTCATTGGGCGGTTGAACCATGACTCATCTCCCGGGCCTCTGAGATTAGAAAATAATGAAGGATCAACAATGGCATAAGCTCCCGCCACTACTGAGGTGGATTTAATGAAATGTCTCCTGTCCATAATCTTGTATTTTGGTTTAAAAGGTAATATATTTGAATAGAATTACAAATTTTGATCTGATAATCATGAAGAAATCATTAAAAACATCTTTATTATTCCTGCTGATCTTGTTTAGCGTTGGCAGAGGATATTCACAGACAACTCATCCCGAACCAAAAACTCTTGAAATCGGATCGAGGGCACCTGATTTTAATCTTTTAAGTGTGGATGGGAAAACCTATTCCCTGAAAGATTTTGACAAAGCTAAGGTGTTGGTTGTTATTTTCAGCTGCAACCATTGTCCTACTGCCCAGGCATATGAGGATAGGATCATTGCTCTTGCAAAAGATTATAAATCAAAGGGGGTTGACCTTGTTATGATTTCACCCAACTCCGTTAAAGCATTGAATTATTCTGAATTAGGTTATAGTGATATGGGTGACAGCTATGAAGAGATGAAGCTGCGCGCGATCGACAAAGGATTTACTTTTCCCTATTTATATGATGGAGATGAGCAAAAGACTGCGTTGGCCTATGGCCCGGTCGCTACACCTCATGGTTTTGTTTTTGACAGGAATCGCATTTTACGCTATGCCGGACGTATAGATGGATCAGAAAAACCCGGGGCAGGCAAAGGTGAAGATATAAGAAATGCCATTGATGCTGTACTGGCCGGGAAATCAATTAACAATCCGGTAACAAAAGTGTTTGGATGTTCCATTAAATGGTCATGGAAGGATGAATATACGCAAAGGCTTTACAAAGAATGGTCAGAGTTGCCGGTCAAACTCGAAGAGATTGATGTTCAGGGAGTAAAAGAGCTTATTAAAAACGCTTCATCGGACAAACTCAGGTTAATCAATATATGGGCAACATGGTGCGGACCATGCATTACCGAATTTCCTGATCTTGTAATAATTGATCGCATGTATCGCGGGCGTCCTTTTGAGTTTATTTCGATAAGTGCTGATAAGCAGGCAAGAAAGGCTGACGCCCTGAAATTTCTTCAGAAACAGGAGGCTTCCAATAAAAATTACATTTTTAATAAAGATGATGTATATGAACTGATTGAAGCTATTGATGCTGCCTGGCAGGGTGCTTTACCTTACACATTGCTTATTGAACCGGGCGGAAAGGTCGTTTACAGAAAGCAGGATACTATTGATCCGCTTGAAATGAAAAAACTGATCGTAGGGAGTAAATATATTGGCAGGTATTATTAATAAGTTCATAAAACCATGGAAAAACACTTCAACAGGCGTCATTTCATCAAAACGGGCGCCATAATAACCACAGGTTTAACTTTTGTCCCGGAGGTTTTAAAAGCCGGCAAGAACAATGTTGCTTTATATCCGGTCAGGATTGGCGGCCCTGTCAGTGGTAATTTTACCGATCCTGCAGAATGGGTAAAAGCTGTTAGATCTTTGAGATACAGCGCTGCATATTGTCCGGTTCAGCCTGGTGCGCCAGGTGAACTGATAAAATCCTTCAGAGCAGAGGCAAAAAAGAGCAATATTCTGATTGCTGAGGTTGGAGCGTGGAGCAATACTCTCGATCTAAACGAGTCAACCCGTAAAGAAGCAGTTAAAAAGAATATTGATGCACTTCAATTAGCCGATGAGATTGGAGCATCCTGTTGTGTGAATATTTCCGGAGCAAGGGGCGAAATATGGGACGGACCTTACCCTGGAAACTATGCAAAGGAAACTTTCGATCTGATTGTAGAGACAGTCCGTTATATTATTGACCAGGTAAAGCCAATAAGCGCTTTTTATACGCTTGAGCCAATGCCGTATATGCTTCCCGATTCGCCCGATTCATATCTTGAGTTAATTAAAGCAGTCGGCCGTAAACAATTTGCCGCCCACCTCGATCCGGTGAATATGATTTCAAGTCCTCAGAAATATTTTAATAATGCTGCATTTCTTAAGGAATGTTTTGCAAAGCTGGGCCCGTATATTAAATCTATTCATGCTAAAGACATAACCATTTTACCCAAACTGACGGTCCATCTGGAAGAACGCAGACCAGGATTGGGTGCGGTAGATTATGCGGTCTTTTTGCAGGAGGCAAGCAGGCTTAAAGATATTCCATTTATGCTGGAACACCTTGATAAGCAGGAAGATTATAAGCTGGCGGCTGATTATGTCCGTGATGTTGGTGCGAAGGCGGGGATTTTATTTACGGAATAAATTTGCCTGATAATATTAGCTCGTAGCCCGTAGGTAATAGCAAGCTACCAGGAACCCTTGCACCTGCATACTCCAAATCCAACACTGGATATGGCGCACCGAATTATTTAACCTCTGTTCTCTTTCCTGTCACCACAGCAATATTCTTTTTCCATTCATACCGGGTACCATTTCCGAAATTAAGCAAAACATCGTATGTTCCTGGAGGACAGGCATTTGTGATATTTTGACTTTCGCACTTTAATATTTCAAGATTTTTATCCGGAGCAGGATTTCCTGTCTGTCTGCTTGCCGTGCCAGCCGAGTACATGTGAATTCCTTTTACCTCTTTATTGCCGCCGGCATAGCTTATTACACCAGCATTCAGATTAGTTGTGATCTTATAATTGACATCAGGTTTCATAATGAAGTTCTCCAGCCAGACTCTTTGAGTACGCCCCGGTGCTCCTAAAGTGATAAGAACATCATATGTTCCAGACTTAATCCTGCCATTTTTAGCTCCTATTGACTCGTCCGGAACTATTGGTTTGTCATGCTTGCCTTTTGCGTAAAACGCAGGTATTCCAAAGGTGGGGTTTTGTTCCGGATTGCCCCTGTACCTGTCGATTTTCGAATCGTAGTATGATAGTCCCTTCTGATCACCCGGTGTCTCCTCAATCAATACTTGGTAATCATAAAGCGTTACTGAAACAGTAGTTTTTGTCTGGGGTTTTATTACAATGTTGTCTATGTCAAAGCTCAGGGTACCCGGTTTCCCTGAAAGTTTAAAAGTCAATTTCAGGCTGTAGGTTCCTGGTTTTTCCCCCTGCGGTTTAACCTCTTTGCCAGAGCTGTAAAGCTTATAGACCGATTTTGACATCAGATCACCGAGAGTCCTCAGATTTACAACTAACGGAGTTGCTTTGTCAGACTCTTTAATAGCGTCGAAACGCTGATCTACCCATACCCGGTTCCAGCACTGTTCAGCTTTGACATTAATGCCATTATCGAGACGATAGGTGTAGTTTGAGACCTTTTGTGCCTGTAATGACAGGATCAATACAGACTGGAACATCAATAAGATAATGAACTTCTTCATGACCATAATAATTTAAAAAGATGATAACGAACAAATCAAAGTTACAGCTTTTGGATAACAGAAAAAAAAGTTTTTTAGTGTGACAGCGCAACATTATGACAACGAACAGTCCCGACTGGGTTACCCTGGATTTATAATATGACGATTTCTCAACTTTACTGCGGTTAATCAGATCCCCTGTTGATGAATAGAGAGATAAATAAAACTTGTTAACAAGGTAGAAGTTTTTTGTCTTTGATCTGGCAACATGCAACCTGTAACATGTTACCTGCATCTTCACTTAATTTAATTTCCAAAAGGGTAATCTTTTATGGGATTTTTCTGAAATTTGTAGTGAAATGGTTTACAAAAAATGATTTATCATATCCTTGACATATTCTTTGTCGTTTTCCATTCTTCCCTGATCCTTTTTAACCTTTTCGGGTGGATATGGAAAAAAACCAGGATATTCAACCTTATTACCCTGGTATTAACGGGTGCGTCATGGTTGTTTCTCGGATTGTTGGTCGGAACATTAGGTTACTGTCCTCTGACTGACTGGCATTTTAGTATTCTTAATAAACTTGGGAAAACCGATCTCCCCAACTCCTATATAAAATATCTGACAGAAAGAATTACGGGAATTAACATAAGTGCATCTGTGGTTGATAAAGTCACCTTATATGCCCTCCTTACGGCATTAGCGCTCTCTTTGTACTTTAACATCAGGGATTTTATGAAGTTGAAAAAGGCGGCTTAGAATATGAGACCATATCGGGATAAAACAATTTTTTCGCAAATCAGACAGAAACTGAAAAATACTTAAATTTGAATTGACAAAAAAGTCTGATAACCTTCTTTGTTTTTGATAGAAAAACACTGTTCACTATTAGAAATAATGAATAATAAATTTAACCAGCTCGTACAGTTATTAAACGAGAGACTGAGACTTTTTTTAAGTATCAGCTTTGGAATATTTTTATTTATCCTTTTTTTTCAGCCCTTTCCTCTCGACAGGTTTGATTTTAATAACAGGCTTCTATTTATAGCCGGATTTGGCGCAATAGTCTTTTTGTTTATGTTTTTGGTCCGTGTAGCTTTCCCCTGGTTGGTCCGGAATAATTATCATTCCAACGACGAACCTGTTTATCCTTTTTACCTGGGCGGGTTCATTATTCTGGCTTTAAGTTCGGTTGCTTTTGCTTTTTATCTTAGGTATGTCGGATTTGTAAGTCTCTCATTTTATGTCATATTCAAAGTAGTTTTAATCTGTCTGGCCCCGCCGGTGGCTTTAAGGTTATATGATGCAAACAGTGAGTTAAGACAACAAAACGAATCACTTATTTCAGAAAAAAAGGTAATACAAAATCAGGTTGATAAATACGAGGAAGATAATCTGAATAAATCAATTGAGTTTATTTCTGAAAATAAAACTGAAATCCTGACCCTTCTTGTTTCAGAGATTGCTTTTATTAAATCTGCCGACAACTATATTGAAATAGTTTATAAGTCGGGTGAAAACTTTAAGAAGAACCTCATTCGGAATACTTTAAAGAGTATTGAGCTTCAATTAAAAGAGTATTCAAACTTTGTTCGTTGCCACAGAATATGCATTGTAAATAAGCATTATATCGAGAAACTCAGTAAGAGTTTTAATAACCATTGGATCACTATCAAGGGCTATAATGAACAAATCCCGGTTTCGCGCCAATATCTCTTAAAGCTTAAAGAGGCCCTGTAACCGTTCAGGGCCGAATACCATTCACCCTGAAGAACTGGCATTAATCCCCATTTTGTTCAGTTTATACCTGATCAGGGTTGATTAATCCCTTCTTTTTGCTACGAATGTAGCATCGAATACCTTTATCCAAATTTTTCAAATTAATAATGTTATGAATATTCTGTTGGTCTATCCTCAATATCCCGATACATACTGGAGCTTCAAACATGCCCTGAAGTTTATATCGAAAAAAGCAGCAAATATTCCGTTAGGCATACTTACGGTAACTTCATTATTGCCTGAAGATTGGAATAAGAAACTGACAGACCTCAATGTTTCCGCTCTTAAAGATGAGGATATAAGATGGGCCGATTTTGTTTTCATCAGCGCCATGTCAGTCCAGTCGGCATCGGTAAAACAAATAATTGAGCAATGCAGGCACCTTAATACGAAAATAGTGGGAGGAGGCCCTTTGTTTACGGAAGATTATGAACAATATCCTGATATTGACTACCTGGTACTGAATGAGGCAGAAATTACTCTTCCTCTCTTTATTGAAGACCTTAAAAACGGTCGGCCAAAAAGAATTTATCGGTCGGACCTGTTTGCTGATATTAAAAAATCCCCCTTACCCGATTATTCAGTGATTAAACAAGGCAGCTATGCAACAGCAGCAATACAATACTCAAGGGGTTGCCCATATGATTGTGAATTCTGTGATATTACAGCTTTGTTTGGACGTCATGTGCGTACAAAAACCCCAATGCAGGTTATAGCTGAATTAGACCAGTTATTTCAAATCGGATGGAGGGGTAATGTTTTCTTTGTGGATGATAATTTTATAGGACATAAAAAGAAACTGAAAACCGAATTGCTCCCTGTTCTTATCAGCTGGATTGAATCAAATGACCGTCCGTTCTCCTTCATTACAGAAGCTTCTATAAACCTTGCTGACGATAAGGATTTGATGGATATGATGGTCAGGGCTGGTTTTACTAAAGTATTTGTAGGTATTGAAACCCCTGAAGAGAGTTGTTTAATGGAATGTAATAAGATTCAGAACAATAATCGTGACATGATTGAATCTGTAAATACAATCCAGCGGCACGGAATGGAAGTAATGGCAGGTTTTATTGTCGGGTTTGACAACGACCCGCCGAATATCTTTCAGCGACAGATCGACTTTGTTCAGAAAAGCGGTATTATTACCGCAATGGTGGGACTTCTGAATGCTCCGCGGTTATCAAAACTATACCAGCGATTAAAAAATGAAGGCAGGATAATTAGCAAATTCACCGGCGACAATACGGATTACTCGATGAATTTTGTACCCGTAATGGACAAAGATGAGTTGTTAAAAGGATATCAGAAAATCATTCACGATATATATTCCAGCAAGTCATATTATGCCAGGGTCTTACTGTTTTTAAAGCAATACAATCCTCCTTTCAGGGAGCCGATTTCATTCAATAGGGTTATGGCCCTGGTAAAATCAATCGTATACATCGGGATTTTGAAGAAAAACCGGAGATACTTCTGGAACCTTCTGTTCTGGAGTATCTTCAACAAACCAAAATCATTCCCGCTTGCTGTTACCTACAGCATATATGGCTATCATTTCAGACGAGTGTTCAGGGATATCTGTTGATGTGGACTCACCTCATGCCGGACCGGGTGTTTAAAAAATGTCCGGTAGACATTTTTAGAGGAAAGCAAATAGAATGGTTGAGCTATTGAGATTTCATCAATAGACCTGCCGGAATATGTATTACCATATCAATACAATTTTAACCGGATCTCAAAAAAAAATCAAATTTCTTTTGGTATTATAAAAATAACATATAAATTTACGTTTATATAAACGATGCTTTATATGGATAACCTTAAAAAGCTTCAGATGATTTTCCAGACATTGTCTGACTATAACCGGTTAGGGATAATAAGATTTATCTGTGAAAAGGAAAGTTCAGTCGGAGAAATTGTGAAAGCAACAAAACTATCACAACCTCTTGTATCACATCATCTGAAAGTTTTAAAAGATAATGGGATACTTGAAACCAAACGAAACGGGCCATTCATTTATTACTTTATAAGAGACAGGAAAATCCTTGATGCAATTAACCTGTTTTTAGAACTTTTTAAGAGCTCAGAAATAAAATACAAACCGGGTTCTGTTCAGATTTGATAATTACCAATTACAATAATAAAACATAGGAGGAATAGGCTATGAAAATCAAAGAAAAATTTATGAATGAAATGATGGAACATCAATTTCAGAAAATGTCAGCAGATGACAAGAAACGAATGATGGAGACCATGATGGATAAATTCTTTTCAACTATGTCGGATGATGAAAAGAAAGAAATGATGTCAGGTATGATGCCAAAGATGATGGGGCAAATGATGGGCAATAACCCGACTATTTGTGTGACTAAATGCCCGGAAGGCCCTCCAAAGTTTACCCACGCAACCAGGTGGCCAGTCTGTTCGAACAGTTCCAATCCGGATTTAAAATAATAAGTAAGAGTCATTCAAACTGCAATCAACAATGAATAAATTGCATGCCTTATTGTTGCATTTGGATTAAATGATGAAAGTTATTAAATTGCAGAATAATAACTTACAATGCATCAAATTGTACAGTATGATTGTACAAATTGCACGTATTATTCTATTATTATGGATATTCTGTCTCCCGGGCCAGGCAGTATTTTCACAGTCTCATTCAAGCAGGAATAATTATACCGGTGACTGGGAAACACCTGCAAGCTGGAGCCCAACATGGACGATACCCCAAACTAACATTAGCAGCCACGATATTACCATTAACGGGTATATTACAGTAAATGATTCTCTTAAATTTTCAGGAACTTCCGGTAATCTGATTATTAATGATACACTGGTTATAAAAGGAAATTTGTTGATTGACAATAATAATGATTTAATAATAAACGACAATGGAATTCTTATTGTCAGGGGAACCCTTTCTATCCACAACCATGCTAATATAATAGCTAATGGTTATTTTATCATCACCGGTGACATTGATAAAAACGGCCCATTTTATGAGGGTTCGTTTACCAGCAACGATAATCCTGTTAAGGTATTTATTGGCGGTACCAATCATCCGGATGAATTAACCCACAATGAACCGGATTACCCTGTACTCAATTGCACAGCACCAACTACAACTCGATACCTGAATTCGACCTGCAGCTATGGGAATTTGACAGATCTTATAAATGATCCCATATATTCTTTCTTTCAAACTACTTGTACAAAAATAAATGCAAACAGCAATAGTCCGGTTTGTACAGGCAACACGATAAACCTGACCTCTTCAGGTGGAACAGGTTACAGCTGGAGCGGCCCGAACGGTTTTACAAGCAGCGCACAAAACCCATCGATACCCAATGCCAGCACTGCCATGGCAGGTGACTATATAGTAACCGTAACAGCCGTCACCGTCTGTGCGGATAAGGATACAATCAATGTAAAAGTTAACGCATTACCTTTGGTAAATATAACCAGCAACAGCAGTTCAATGTGTATAAATGATCTGAGGACTTTAACCGGCAGTCCGACCGGGGGGACTTTTACTATATCTAACGGACCGGGTACTATTACCGGAAATGTTCTATCGGCAACGGGAACCGGCAATATCAATTTAGTATATAACTATACCGATGTCTGTGCCAATATGGCCACACAGTCTATAACTGTTAATAAGAAACCCATTGCAATTGCAGGGCCGGACCAGGAACTGAAATTTGTCTTTGAAACGCAGATGAAAGCTGAATTGTCCTCATCCGAAACTGGTGAATGGTCTTTAATTTCAGGTTCAGGCAAAATCAGTGATATTCATTCTCCGACAACCAGGATAACTGAATTATCAATAGGAGAGAATAGATTCTTATGGAAAGTAAAAAATGGCAATTGCGAGGCTACCGCAGAAGTTAAAATTATCGTTAATGATCTATTTGTACCCTCGGTAATTACGCCCAATGGCGATGGTAAAAATGATTATTTTAAGATCAGTAAAATTACTGGTCATGTTGAGCTTATCATCTTTAACCGTTGGGGAAATGAAGAATATACAAATGACAATTATTTAAATGATTGGGACGGACGAAATGATAAAGGTGTGGAACTTCCACATGACACCTATTTCTATGTAGTGAAATTTGAAAATGGTAGAGTAAAAAAAGGATCTGTTTTAATTAAAAGGGAATGAACAGGCTTATTCTGAGCATATTGGTATTATCATTTCCGTTGCAGCTGTTGGGACAGATGTTTCCGTTATCGGATCATTACGTGTATAATGCCCTTGTCATTAATCCTGCTTTTGCGGGATGCCACGATGCCCTGAGTGCAACCATTTCATACAGGAATCAGTGGGTTGGATTTAAGGATGCTCCAAAAAGTTATACGATATCCGTTCATACACCGATCGGTAATGACAGGATTGGTCTTGGATTACTGGTTGAGAAAAACAGTATTGGTATATATAAGGAAACCAGTTTTATTGGTAATTATGCATACAGGAGGGAACTATATAATGGTAAATTAGCACTGGGATTAGGTTTTGGCATCAAAGTATACAATATTGCATGGAATGAGCTGGATGCAACCGATGCTGATGATGTACAACTGATGAATAATCCCGAATCAGCAATTTTGCCAGTTTTTAGTCTGGGCGCGTATTATTATACAAAAAAGTACTTTATTGGCATTTCCCTTCCCCTGTTGCTAAGTCATGAGCTGGATCAAAGCACAGGCAAGTATAAAATTGAAAATAATTTCTCCGGGTACAATTATTTTTTTACCGGAGGTTACGAGGTGGGTATAACTCCCCAGGTTAAACTCCTCCCTTCCTTGTTAATAAAATATCATCCAAATAATGGTATCCAGATTGATTATAATGCACAGATCAGTCTAAAAGACAGGATCTGGATGGGCATGGGTTACCGGAACAAAAATATGCTGGTTGGAATGCTTCAGTGTCAACTCAATTATCAACTCAGAATGACATATTCCTATGATTTTGATTTAGGCACTATTGGGAGATATAGAAATGGTTCTCATGAGATCGTTTTAAACTATGTATTTAAGTATGCACGAAAGGTAGTGGGACCAAGACAGTTTTAACGGATTTTTTTTATGAACAAATACTTTTATATAATATTACTTTTTACCTTGTTTTTAAAGGCCGAATTGTATGGCCAGTCTCAGCGTTTTACTGTAAAAGCGGCCCCGTTCAGTTCCAGAACAAATGATGAATTTTCCCCTGTATTTTATAAAGGAGGAATTGTATTTTGTTCAAACCAGAGTGACAATTCCCTGGTTAGTTATAAGGATGAACAAAACAGGCTTTTTAAAATATTTTATGTCACAAAAAAGGGCAGTACAGGATGGACACTCCCAAAGTTGCTGGCAAAGGAAATTACAACTGATTTTAATGACGGGCCGGTTACATTCAATGAAAACGGGAATATCATGTACTATTCAAGAAATAATTCTATTAAAAGTTATATGAGAAATATTTCTGATACCTCAAACAAACTGGGCATCTATTCTGCTGAATTAATAAATGGAATATGGACTAATATCAAACCTTTTACCTGGAATAACCCGCTGTATACTTTTTGTACACCAGCACTTACACCTGATGGAGAAAGAATCTATTTTTCTTCTGATATGCCTGGTGGCAGAGGTGGAATGGATCTATATTATTGTGACAGGAACAATAATGACTGGGATCAACCTGTAAATCTGGGCCCGGTTATAAATACGCCAAAAAACGAATCATTCCCTTTTGCGTGTAAGTATGACAAACTCTTTTTTGCATCAGACGGACATAAAGGTTTCGGCGGAAAGGACCTGTATTATACACTTGAAATAAATAGAGAATGGATAATTCCGGTGCACCTGGATTCGGCAATAAATTCAACTGCCGATGATTTTGGACTTGTTACTGATTCAACATTTGAGAACGGTTATTTTTCAACAAACAGGAGGAAAACAGATGATATCTTCAGTTTCAGTTCAGCACCAATAGAATTTACGAATTGCGACAGTATAAAGGAGAATAATTATTGTTTTACATTCTACGATGAACAACATCAACGTATTGATACAATACCGGTAACCTATCAGTGGGATTTTGGAGACGGGATAATACGTATTGGTACAGAGGTGAAGCATTGTTTTCCTGGTCCTGGAAAGTACTCAGTTAAGCTCAGCATAATTGATGATCTCACAGGTGAATCCATAGCAGAACAGGTTGAATATAAGGTCGAACTTGAAAAAATTGAACAAGCCTACATTGATTCATATAATGTTGGCATGACGGATAAATCAATATCTTTCGACGGGGTTAAAACCAACCTTGAAGGTTTCAGGATTACAGATTATTTATGGAACTTTGGAGACGGTTTTAAGTCAGGTGGGCCTTTTATGAGTAAGACATTCAAAAAGGGGGGTGAGTATACTGTTCAGTTGGGCTTACTTGCTGAAGAAGATAGCCTGGGGGTGATTTCCAAAAAATGTGTAATGAAAAAAATAAGAATTTATGATACCAATCAGGAATTGACATTAAAAGGTGAAGGTAAGGCAGATGAAGTAATTGAAAAAACTGATTCTGTCGGAGAACAAAACAAAACAACGCAAATCAGGATCTATTTTATGGATGATCTGTCAGAAGGGCAGAAATCAAAAATCAAAGAATCGTTCAAGGGATATGTTGAATCAGTCGTCAAATTTGACCAATACGGGATTATACCTGCTTCATATCCAATACTTGATAATATTGTCAGGATTTTAAAAGAAAATCCGGATATCAGGCTTGAGATTGAGCTACATGCAATTAAGGAAGAAATACCGGGTGATACAATGGAACTATCAGAAAAATGGGCTCAGGAATTGGCCTTCTATTTTAAGAACAAAGAAATTGACAAGAATGCATGCCGCAGTAAAGGCTTTGGTACATCCCAGCCGGTCTTCAAACCATTTGTGCCTGACAGCAAAACAATTGACGGAGTGGTAGAATTTATATTTATGAAAAACTAACAATCAATAGCATTGATTAAATATGCATTGATCATATTATTTATTCTGAAGGCAGGTACACCCGTCTTTTCACAATCTGCTCCGGCGATTGATGAAAATATTCCATATCTGGTGACCTTTGGAGGAAACTCCATCACATCCTGGGGGGATGATGATTTTTGTCAGATATTCTTTTGTGTCATTCCTCCATCACAATCTGATCCTGTTTATATCCGTGTTTATGATCCGGATACGGGAGGAGACCTTGATGAAGTCAAAGGAGAATTTAATACTGTTATAAACTTTTCAATTTATGCAGGGAAAGGTTGCTGGTCGGATACAGCAGCACAGAGTATTCATCCGAAAGGTAATTATAAGAGCGGATATTTATTGTCATCAAAATCATTTGGGGCTGATCCGAAATACGATAAAAAGTGGTATAGTTTTGGACCTTTTAATCCTTCTGAAGGAGAGTACGTTGAGAAACTTGGGGGTCGTGCATTTAAAATCATTGCACAGGGGATCTCAGGAGATGATGGAAATTTATATAAATACTTCTTAAGTACGTCTCCGGTTGAAAATGTAGCAGTTGAGGGGGGTAATTTTTTTACCTATAAATATCATTTCAGGTTATCGGATGATCAAAAACGTATATGTCAGATATATCCTTTTGTGGATGACAAGACCATTTCTATCGAAGTTTCAAATTTTGACTGGGATGATGACGGGATAATCCGGATATTTTCAATTGCCAAAAATGGTATTTTATGTGATGTTTCAGGAGAAAACTATTGGACAGTAATGAAATTCCCGATAGTGGATGAAGAAAAAAATTCGTCAATTGAGATACAATTCAGAAAGAATCAATTTGTACAAGTCAGAAATAATAATGTAGTGATCGCTGTCAGGAATCAATATGGGATTACATTACCATTTTATGTTGTTCCGATAGGAGGGGTTCCTGTATATTCTCCGAAAATACGTATGAAATGATAGACATTGGACTAAAGTCCATAAACACCTCATTATCAATAATCCCGGGCTTAAGCCAGGGGTTATTAAACATCCTTAAAAACAGGGCTTTAGCCCCTGATTCTTCTTTATTCATAATTCCTGAAACTCAGTAAATGTTTTTATCTGCAAGAAATTATATAAAGTTTAAAATAAATTGGAAAGGAATATTATTTTTTTTCTTTTCGGTTCTGGCCAACCCTGCAATTCCCCAGAACTATAATTTACGCAATTTCAATTCAGAAGAGGGATTGGCCCAATCCTATGTTTATTCCATCACCCAGGATGTGAAGGGTTATTTGTGGGTTGGTACAGGGAACGGATTATCGAGATATAATGGATTTATATTTGAAAATTATACAACCAAAGATTCATTGGCAGACAACTTTATAACCTGCGGCATCAGGGATGGGGAGAATATGTGGTTTGGTCATATGAATGGCCGGTTATCTTATTTTAACGGGAAAAAATTTCATGTTGTCAATATGCCGCAACCGGATTTAAGCCCTGTAACACATTTTGCAAAAAGTCCGGATGGTCAGATCTGGGTAAGTACATCTTCTGATGGCTTACTGAAATTAGATAAAGAAACAGGTGTGATAAAACATAATTTGTTTAAGGATCAGGTATTTATAATATCATTTGACTTCCTTAATGATAGTGAATTGCTTGTTGGTACTAATACAGGCTTATTATATTGCAGATTAGAAGATTCAGGTGAAATTGAAATAATCCGGCCGGTTGCAGAAATTCCGGAATCCAAAGTAATGTGCATTCAAAAAATGAGGAACAAGTCCGGATTTTATATTGCAACGGAAAATGATGGCTTATTTCGACTCATTAATGAAGGCAGCCTGTTTAAGGTTTCAAAAATAATTGCAGATCCGGATTTTAACTTCAACGGTATACAGGATATTTATGAAGACAGCCAGTCAAATTTATGGTTAGGTTCTTTTGGAAATGGACTCATCAAAATGATTTATTCCTCCACCGGAGAGTTTACAAAGATCAATTATTTTAATAAAGCCAATGGATTTGCATCAGATAATGTAAAGACTGTATATGAAGACCGCGAAGGAAATATCTGGAGTGGCAATTATGGTGAAGGATTAACACTAATTACGCCGAAAACTTTTTCTGTCTATACATTTGATAACCCTTTATATGGGAATAACATATTTTCAATCTATTTCGACATTCAGTACAGGTGGATTGGAACTGAAAATGGCCTGGTAAAAATGGATCTGTTGACGGGCAAAATTGTTAAATTTTACGGTAAGGGCAGTGGTTTACCAAAAGATACGGTTACAACCATTTATTCCGCAAATGGAAAGGAACTTTGGATTGGAACTGGAAAAAATGGTCTGTTCCGGATGGAGGTAGGGAATGAGAAAATTCTTAAATATCCTTTAGGAAATGGAGAACTTGAAAACTCCATAACCGTTATAACCGGGAAAGGAGAACATGTTTGGATCGGTACAAAAAAAGGATTATGCTATATTAATTCAGGTACTAACAGTATCAATTGGTATTCTATTAATCAGGGCGGCTTGCCTCATAATTATATTAACTGTTTATATATAGATAGTACAGACATATTATGGGTAAGCACCCGCAGTAATACACTGGCTTACATTAAGGATGAAAAGGTTCATAAGATACCTTTAAATACCGGAAGCGGAATTTTAGCATTGGGTCCAATCACTGAAGATACTGATTCCCGGATTTGGGTGGGGTCAAACGGGAATGGAGTTTTTATGATAGAGGCCGATTCTATTACTGATTTTACGGTAAAAGAAGGTCTTTTATCAGATTATTGCTATTCACTTATTTGTGATGATCATAAGAACATATGGGTTGGTCATAAAGGCGGATTAAGCAGAATCAGAACAAAAGATTATTCAGTGAAACCTATTCAGCATATTAAAGGCATAACGGATAGTTACCAGTTTAATCCAAATGCAATAATTAAAGATCAACAAGGAGAAATCTGGTTTGGATCTGATAAAGGAATGGTTTCATATGATCCATCAATGGAGTATCCCCAATTGCAGCCACCTGTTTTAGGAATTACTTCAATTAAGATTAATGATGAAGAAAAAGAATTTGCTGATAAAATAATACTTTCTCCCGGCGATTACAAAATAAGAATTGATTTTCTGGGTATCAGTTTAAAGGAACCGGAACTTGTTACCTATCAGTACAAACTGGAGGGTTATGATCAGTGGTCTGAAATTACAAAAAACAGAAGTATCATCTATAATCACTTATTGGAAGGGGATTATCATTTTATCTTAAAAACCTCAAGCGGAGATGGTGCTGTATCGGAAACTCCGTTGACCATAAATATTATCATAAAAAAGCCTGTCTGGAAGAAATGGTGGTTTTACCCTATTAACGTCCTTCTCCTGATCTTCCTGACTTTCATTTATATAAAAAGACGTGAATATAGATTTCTGGCTGAGAAAAGAATACTCGAAGAAAAAGTCCGGGAACGGACATATGAAATTCAATGTCAGAAAAATGAAATTGAGTTGCAACGCGATTTGATTGATGAAAAGAATGCCAATATCACAGCAAGTATAAAATATGCGAGCCACATACAAAATGCAGTTCTCCCGCCCATAGAACTCATAGATAAATTATTGCCCGACAATTTTATATTGAGTAAACCAAAAGACATTGTAAGTGGTGACTTTTACTGGTTGGCAGAAAAGGATAACAAAATTGTTTTTACTGTAGCTGATTGTACGGGACATGGCGTCCCGGGAGCATTTATGAGCCTCCTGGGCATTACATTATTAAATGAAATAGTAAATATTGAGGGAATCACAAGATCAGATGCCATTGTCACGAAGCTGCGTGAAGGAGTTTTTCATATCCTTCAGCAAAAAAGGAAAGATATTGCCACCTTGGATGGAATAGATATAGCTTTATGCGTGCTGGATCAACACCAAAAAAGAATTCAATTTACCGGAGGGATGAGTGACCTTATTTACATTCGTGACAGAAAACTGGAGTTAGTAAAGGCAGATCGTTTATCTGTCACGGTTTTATCTTACGATTCCGGCCCTTTTACGATGAAAGAAATTGATTATAGAAAAGGAGATGTATTTTACCTGTTTTCCGACGGATACAAGGATCAGTTTGGCGGGGATTTTGACAAAAAATTTTTAACACAACATTTTTATTGTACTTTGTTAGAAATACATGAATTGCCAATGTTAACCCAAAAAGAAATCCTGGAAAAAAAACTTAATGAATGGAAGAAAGATAATATTCAAACGGATGATATTACAGTGGTGGGATTCCGTTTATAAGAATTCTCTTTACGAGGATCTTCCTTCAATAACTATTTATACTTGCTTCCTGTATTTATCATTCTCAGTTTTCTTAACCTTATTACGCTCTTTTATAATGGGTATAAGGTTTTCCCCGACCAGCTTGAAATTCTCCGGATTTTCAGGCGGGATAAGGTAAATGGTAGTACCGGGTTCAAGTCCCTGCTCAACGATTACATTTTTTTCGTTCGATTCACCAAGTACAACAATCTGTTTGGTCCTGTTTTTTTCATAAACAAATGGAATGCTGTCAGCTCCGGTCTGTACACATTCAGTCAGGATAAAAGCGATATCATTAAAGGTTTGAATAACTATCTTGTTCCCGGTTGTCATTGAAGGTCTGAGTGCAGGATCAGAACCATCAACTTTAATCTGTACCTCAAACATTTTTGCATCGGAATTTGGCAGTTGTTCGCCGATATTAGCGATAGTGATCACCTTACCGGTAAATGCTTTTTCAGGTAAAGCATCCACATTAATATTAACTTTCTGACCGGTTTTGACTTTACTTACTTCGATTTCGTTAACATAGACCTTGGATATCATTGAAGAAAGATCAGGAAGGGTTGCAATCACCCGGTCAAAAGGATTGACTGTTGATCCGGCTTTTCTTTTTGATCCGTTTCTCTCTTTTTTATAGATAACCATTCCGTTAGCAGGTGCTGTTATAGTAAACTTTGCTAAAAACTCCTGAAGATCATTCACCAGCCTGGTTCCTCTGGTAAGGTGCATTTTCTCATGGTTAATTTGTGACAGGGTTTGTGCTATTCTAAGCTCATAATTCTTTTTCTTCTGTACGAGTGACCGTTTTGCTTTATCCAGACTTATCTCTGCCTGGCGTATGGTTGCGGGAGGTTCATATTTTGATTGCTCAAGAGTGATAATTGCCTCTTCCACCACATATTTTTGATTCTTGATATCATCCCTCAGGTTAGTAAGTACCATCGTAGTATCAAGTATTTTCATTTCCACATTTGTCTGCAGCGTTTTAAGATTTTCAAGCTCATCCTTCAGGGTGTTGGCATAAGATGTTCTGTCAAGTTGTGCAATATAATCACCTTCATTAACTATTGTGCCTTCGGGCACTATGTCCTGTATCTTAAGATCCATGGCATGCATGTCGCCGCCCCTCGGACCCTGATTGCGACCCTGATCGTGCCCCTGATTAGACCCTTGTCCTATCTCGGGTCCTTTAATATCGAGTGATTTTTCGGCTATTAATTCACCTGAATTTGTTACAGTTATTTCAAAAATACCTTTATTAACCTCTGCATAAGAATTTACATTGCCCTTCTTTGAGGTCATTTTGTTGAAGACAATCAAAGCTGCAATTGCACCAACAATACCAGTAATAATTAATATTCTTTTCATCATCTTTACAATAATTTGTAATCAATCTATTTCAAAAGAATTCAGGCATGAAAGTATTACAAAATTAATTCTTTATACATTCTTTAATAACTATTTAACAACAATTAACATCATAAATTTGCTTTAACAGGAAAAATCATTTCTCCTGTCTCTCAGGTTCTTATCAAATCAGAGCCTCCTTTTTCCTACTCTGCACCCTGCTGGCTGTCTGTCGAGGAGTTTATCGCGCACCCGTAATAGTAAAGCGAATTCTCACCATAGTAAGAATTCGCTTTAATCCCGGACTCACTACTTCCTGCGCGTAGTTTTTGTAGATTCAGAATCTTTGGTTCTTCCGCCCTTTTTTACGGTCGTTCCGGATTTATTACTTCCGCTGCTCCTGCGGCTGGAAGAACTCACTCCGGTTGTTGTTGATTTCCGGGATGTCCGGTTTGTGCCCGCATTTTGCCCTGATGGACCCTTTGAGACGGACTTGTTCATCACGGTGGAAGTTGACCTCCGGGTTGTGCCTGCATTTTGGCCCGATGAAGGATTTGTGACAGACCTGTTAGTCATAGTAGTATTTGACCGCCGACTTGTGCTGGTTCTGGAACCGGCAGACTGCCTCTCCTGATTTGACCGGGAATCGGATCTTCTTACAGAGCTCTTTCCTGAAGAATTATCTGATCGCCTTGTGTTTTGATCCGGATGCATTTTTGAGTACAAAGCTTCACCATCCCTTCTCTGGTCGGGACGTGAATAGGTGTTTTTATAATTCCCGGACTGTATCCTGACGCTTACATTTGGAGAATGGGAACGTTTACCACTGTAATAAAAGTCATTCCAGCCGGAATAGCGGTGATTGTTCCAGCGGCGGTAATGACCGTAATAATCATTATACCAGTTATAATGATACCCGTAATAATAATGCCAGTAGTATGGACGCCATGGATGCCAGTAAGTCGGGTAATAACCCCAATACCATGAAGAGTGCCAGATATGGTAGGAGGGAAGAAAGATGAATCTTACCAGTGGCCAGGCAGCAATCTCAACTGTTGTGGTTCTGATAACCGGGACATTCCTTCCATTTATTCTTCCGTTATAACCAGGATTGGGTGTCTGACCGGGATTCCCATCATCAAATATGGGCTCAATGATATAATCCCTGCCATATAATGCTTCATCACCTGTCAGCTGGATCTGCACCTGCCCGTTGAGATAACGCTGTACGGTAAAAACGGCCACATCCTGGTTTTCCCTCTCGTTTACTGCATCCTGTAGTACGATAGTATGGACATCTCCGTCGACATAGTCAATTACCCTGATGTAATCAACCAGGTTATCACCATTCAGGTCGAGATTATTTATATTAGAATTCTCATCATTCAGTCTCCTCTCGAAACCTTCGAGTGTTTCTGATTCCTGGAACAACTTCATTACCGCATAAAGATTAAGATTATCCCCCGGCAGACCAAGGTATTCCTCCTGCTGATCCTGTGCCATGATTGTGGTACCAGCGGTAAACAATGCTACCAGAATCGGGGTGATTATAAATTTTTTCATAACAAATAATATTAAAAGAACAAGTTTCAACAAAGTAATAATAACAAAACTTATACCAACATTTCTATAATTAAGAAATGAAATATACAGTAACATTTGAAAAGCCGATTTTTAATTAACCTGGTCCGCGTGCTATCAGCATTAAAAATGATAAAAGAGCTGCCGGGAAAATAAAAAAATAGGTGTAAATTGTCAGGGATATAACTCTAGGGGAGGATAGGATTAAAGGCCATGTGGCATCCCTGAATTCATTAAAACAAATTATATGTCATTAAAAAGTATTAATCCTTACACAAACAGGGTAATTGAAGAATTTAAAGAGTTTTCAGAGAGAAAACTGGAGGAAATACTTATCCAATCAGGTGATGCATTTGAGAAATGGAAAAGAACAGAATCCGGATACCGGAAATCTCTTATGAGTAAGGTATCCGGATTGTTGATTGAAAATATTAAAGATTATGCCGGATCTATCACGGCAGAAATGGGGAAGCCTGTCAGTGAATCAAAAGCGGAGGTTGAGAAGTGTGCATGGGTCTGTGATTATTATGCCAGAAATGCGGGAATTTTTCTCAGGAATGAATCTGTTGATACTGATGCAGATATGAGTTATGTGTGTTATGAGCCTCTCGGGGCAATTTTAGGAATAATGCCCTGGAATTTTCCATTCTGGCAGGTATTCCGTTTTGCAGTTCCCACGCTCATGGCCGGTAATTCTGTTTTGCTCAAGCATGCTTCAAATGTACAGATTTGTGCACGGAATATTGAAAACATTTTTACCGGATCAGGATTCCCGTTACCGGTATTCCGGAATCTTGTTATCGGATCAAACAGAGTGGGAAGAATTATTGAAAATGATGTTGTTAAAGCGGTTTCGCTGACCGGGAGTGAATTTGCGGGACAAAGAGTAGCTGAGACTGCCGGAAGGAAGATAAAAAAAACTCTTCTTGAATTAGGCGGAAGTAACGCTTTTGTGGTGCTAGCCGATGCAGATGTGGAAAAGGCTGTTGAGATCGGGATAAAGGCACGTATGCAGAATGCCGGACAAAGCTGCATTGCCGCAAAGCGGTTTATTATTCATGAAAAAGTCAGTGAAAAGTTTATTGCTTTGTTCAAAGAAAAACTGAATGAACTACGTTTGGGTGATCCCACAAAAGAAGAGACAAATATAGGGCCTCTGGCAAGCATTCAGCAGGCAGAAACAGTTGAGAAACAGGTAAGGAAATCTGTAAAGATGGGAGCCATGGTTATTGCAGGAGGTGATCGTGATAATGCGTTTTTCCCGCCTACTTTGCTTATTGATGTGAGACCAGGTATGCCTGTATTTGATGAAGAAGTTTTTGGTCCTGTTGCCCCGATAACAGTTGCCAGAGATATAGCCGATGCTGTTGCCCTTGCCAATCAGACAAAATTTGGTCTTGGAGTATCCCTTTTCACAAACGATCTGAAAAAAGCCAGAGAATTGGTGCATGAATTTGATGACGGTGCAGTGTTTATCAATTCTCTGGTAAAATCTGACCCGAGGTTACCATTTGGGGGGACCAAACGGTCAGGCTTTGGCAGGGAACTGGCCATTCACGGGATACGGGAGTTTGTAAATATTAAAACAGTCTATATCAAAAAATTCTGAGAATTACATTACTTAGGGTTATTATGTTATTGCGTTATTTCGTTATTGAGTTATTACGTTAATAGGGTATAAGGTTATCGGGTAATTCCTGATCAAATGACAGCATGACTGCAAGACTGCAAGACCCAAAGATCCCAAGACCCCAAAACAATTGTAGCTCATAGATCATGACTCGTGGCTCTGTACTCTTAGCCCTGTCTTTCAATACTCCATAATTCCTGCGGCCTCTTTTACTACCAACAGGTTATGCCTAGCTTTTTCGGCTGTTTTGGGATCGGAAGATTTTCCCAGCTGATTGAGAAGTTCAATTGCTTTATTCCAGTCTTTGATCCTTATAAAGTTGTTGGATTCTATAAAAGGTTTACCTGTATAGATCTTTTTTTGTTCCTGAACCTGTTGGGGGTAGAATTTATTCACATAATCCTGCCCGGCCATAAGTGTAAGGTTTTCAACAACTCCTTTAGCTTTTGCAATTGAAGGGTAAAAAGTTATCAGTCCTATCATTGCAAGCCTCGATTTATAAAATGATGATCTCTCAACTTTGCTGCGGTTAATTAGATTACCTGGTGCTGAATAGAGAGATAAATAGAACCTTGTATACAGATAGAAATTTCTTGTTTTTAATTTGTTTCCTGCATCGTACTCATCAGCAATCAATTCCCAGTCAAAAAAGATATTCAGTGAATCGAGTGCCAGCAGCATATCGGCATTATAGCGGGTGCAAAAGGCACGTATAGAATCTATTGGCAGCAATGTTGTCAGCTGGCCAACTTCAATGCTCTTTCTCAGAGTGTCTGCGATGGAGAAATTGTAAGAACTATCTCCCGCAAATGATGCTGATATGCCTTCCGCCAATTTCATCACTCCGGCATGGTATGAAATCTCATTCTTCTCTTTGACATATTCGGGTAATGTGTAATCAAAATAATTGACGAATACAATTTTATCAGGTTTTTTTTCAGGAACTATCTCGGGATCAAGTGTCTTCTCAACATAAATTAAAGTACTGCACGAGGATATGAACAGCAATATTGAGACGGGGAACAAAGAACAGGCAATTCTTTTCATTTGTTCATTTGATATTATTTTGACAAAAGAATGTCATCAATAAAGGAAAGTTAAATAAAAAAATAACTCAAAATGCTGAATCCTTTACACGAAATGCATAACTGCAAGACTGCAAGACCTGCAAGACCGCACAACCGTAAATCTCACACCGTAAGGAGCTTTGAAATGTCGACCTTCTCATAAGAAAGAGTCCCTCCCCTGAAGTTATATATTGTCGAAGAAGTGGTTTGGAAGTATTTATTCCCTTGACAAAGTATTTACAGGATTTACATGTGCTGCCTTTATTGAAAGAGAACTTATTGTAATTAGAGCAATTGCCAATGTGATCAGTAATGAAACTATAAACGGAACAACCGTGGCCCATACAAATGGTGATAATCCGAATTCCATCCGGTAAGCAAAACCATGAATCCACCGGCCCATCAGATAATAAGCTATCGGCCATGAAATTAAATTGGAGATCAGAACAAGGAGCAGGAAATCCTTATTCAGTAACCATATTACCTGATCAACACGTGCTCCCATGATCTTACGAAGGCCAGTCTCTTTTGAGCGCTGTTCTGCGACATACGATGTAAGACCCAACAATCCAAGGCAGGCAATAAAGATGGTCATAAGAGAAAAAATATTAAACAGCGAATTGAGCTTATTTTCAGAAGTATACATTTCATTAAGCTTATCTGCAAAGAAAAAATAGTTGAATGGCAGTGTATCTCCAATATCCTGCTCAACTTTTTTGACACTCTCTATTGTTGCCGGAATATTGTTACTGCTGATCCTGATATAGAAATATGTATTAGGATTTCTGCTTACAACAAAAATAAAAGGTTCAATAGGATTATGTATTGTAGTAAAATGGAAGTCTTTCACGACACCTATTACTACTCCGTCCCTTTGTGCGATGCCTGTAGCCGGGTTTAGTCCAAATCTGATCCTTTTTCCCAGTGCATTATTACCCCATCCGAATGCTTTGGCAGCAGTTTCATTAACGATAAAGGCCTGAGTCAGATCAGAAGTTCTAGTCTTGTCGAAATTCCTGCCTTCCAGAATTTTCATCTGCATAACATCTATGAATTCATGGTCAACAATTGAAAAGCTTGTTGCTAATTCCACCATACTCCCATCCTTTTCAATCTGAAAAACAACTTTGCTGGCCATTATCGGGGGAACAAGAATTGCTGAAGCAACACCCTTAACGTCAGGAATCTTTAATAGTTCATCTTTAAATGACTGCAGCTTATTATTAATAAAAGCAGTATCCCTGACAGGGATAATCAGAACATTTTCCTTATTTAAACCAAGATCCTTATTCCTGATGTACCTTTGCTGACCAGACACAATCATTGTCCCGATTATTAATGTGCCTGAGATTGCAAACTGAAAAACCACAAGAATTTTCCTCAGTAGTCCTTTTCCCTGATGAGGATTTACATTACTCTTAAGAACATCAACCGGTGAAAATGAGGAGAGGTAAAAGGAAGGGTAGCTGCCTGAAATCAGGCCAACAAAGAGGGTAATTATTAAGATTATAAGAAAAGTAGAAGGCTCAAACAGGTCAGCAATTTTTAAGGATTTGTCAGTTAAAACATTAAAATATGGCAGAATAAATATCGTAGCAACTAAAGCAATTATTAACGCTATGATTACCAGTACCATTGATTCACTGATGAATTGTCTGATCAACGATCCCTTGCCGGCACCTATTACTTTCCTTAATCCGACCTCCTTTGAACGGTTTGTTGATCGTGCCGTTGCCATATTCATGTAATTAAGGCTGGCAATCAGAAGCATAAAGATCCCGACAAGCGAGAATATTAGAATATAACTGAAGTTACCGACAGGAAGGTCAAATTCGAGCCTGGAATTAAAATGAACCTTATCAAGCCTGGTGGCTCTGAGCTGAAAAGTAGCATTTATCTGTTTCCCCAGCGAGCTCATATACTTTTCATAAAAACCCGGAAACTTACCAAGGAGATCTTCAATTTTTGCATTATCATCCAGAAGAATATACCCGAAAACCGAAATATTCCAGAATGCCGGTGCGCTCCTGGAATTGAAATTGTCGACACCTGTAAGTTCAACAATTGTTGCCATTGAAAGCAGACAATCAAACCGCAGGTGCGAATTGGCAGGCACATCCTTAATGACAGCTGTTACGCGGCAGTTACCGAAATTACTGGTGGTTAATACTTCACCCATCGGATTCTCCCTTCCAAAATACTTTGAAGCGAAACTTTCAGTTATAACAATTGTATTAGGCTCATTCAGAGCGTTATCCGGAGATCCTAAAATAAAGTCATAGGTAAAAACCTTAAAAACTGTTGAGTCAGCAAAGTATATTTTGTCTTCAAAGAACTTGAGATCCTTGTACTGGAAAAGGATATCCTGAATTCCAAAACCCGCGAACCGGGCGATTTCTTTAATTTCAGGATATTCATCTTTCAGGGTTGGTGCCATTGGCATGGGGACAAGAGCTGCAAGAGTGGCTTTACCGGAAATATTAAAATCACTCTCTAAGCGATAGATGCGATTGTATTTGGCATTATGCTTATCAAATGTGAGTTCCTCCTTTACAAATAATAAAATAAGTATGGCACAGGTGATCCCGATTGCAGGGCCAAATACATTAAGGGCAGAATAAAATTTATTCTTTACAATATTCCTGTAGGCTGAAACAAAATAACTTTTAAGCATTGTTCTGTTATTAATGATTATTAACCGGTCTGATTGAATCCCAATTTACAAAAAATAATTGAGTTGCAGAGGATGAAAAGGCAATAGAGACGGTCTTGCTCCCTGCGGTCGCTGTCTTGTAGTCCATATGAAATCAGACGAAAGTAAGCGACAGACCGCGCATTGCGCGTTAAGACAACCCGAAGGGTAAGACAGCATAGCGTAAAGACAGGGCGCAGTCCAAGACAGCGTGAAGCGCAAGACCGCAAACTGTACGACAGCGAACGAAGTGAGCAAGACTTCCTGATAAAGAGATAAATAACATGGTTGAAATAAATAATCTGTATCAGGGAAAGTACTTTTTGTAAAGTAACTACGTTAAAGGTTGGGAATTAGCTCCGTATAATGAAGAAAGATTGGATAACTGTACTTAAGATTGCCCTGGTAACAATAGCATTACCAGCCATTTTCGTGGTTTCTCTATATTTGGGAGCATTCGGACATTTGCAAAGTAAAGAGGAGTTACTGAATTTTAAGAACGCAACAGCCTCAGTCGTATTATCTGCAGAGAGTGAACCTATTGGTAAGTTCTTTTCTGAAAACAGGACAAATATTTCCTACGAACAAATTCCGTTTCATCTTACAGATGCGTTGATTGCAACAGAAGATGCTCGTTTCTATAAACATAAAGGTATTGATTCAAGGAGTCTTTTCAGGGTTCTGTTTAAATCAGTTCTGTTTAACTACCGCAGTTCGGGAGGTGGAAGTACTATCACCCAGCAGTTGGCGAAAAACATGTTTGGCAGGAAAAATTTTGGCCCGCTGACTATTTTAATAAGCAAAACAAAAGAAGTAATGCTGGCTCATCGTCTCGAAAAAACTTTCAGCAAGGAAGAAATACTGACACTTTACCTGAATACTGTTTCTTTTGGAGAAAATATTTTTGGCATCGAAGCTGCATCCGGACGATATTTCAATAAAAAAGTTGAACTTCTGAACATCGAAGAATCTGCTGTTTTGGTTGGCATGCTTAAGGCAAACACCTATTACAATCCCCGTCTTCATCCTGAAAATGCAATAACCAGAAGGAATGTGGTGTTGAAGCAGATGGAGAAGTACAAATATCTTAAAGCATCAGAAACCGATTCACTTTGTAAACTGCCATTGATACAAAATCATGCAAATTTTGAATCTGAAAGTCCGGCTGATTATTTTCTGATCCGGGTAAAAAATGAAGCTGAACAAATACTGCAAAATATACATTCTGTGACCAGTAAAAAATGGAATGTTGAAGAAGACGGATTGATTATTACTACCACATTGAATCTTCCCCTTCAAAATTACGCGGTAAAATCTTTTCACGATCATCTATCCATTATGCAGAAAAGACTGAGGGAGCAATACCAGAGTCCTTCAGGCAAAAGACTAATCGGGCAAATTACAGAAAGGGAACTTAAAAGGTTTAATCTGGCTGAACGGGCGAAAGAAATCAATGTGCGGCAAATTTTTGACTGGGGTGGTTCCCGGTCCGATTCAATTTCTGTTGCCGATAGCCTGAAACAAGCTTTAATAATGTTACATGCAGGGTTGCTTGCCATGGATCCCTTAACGGGCGCTGTCAAAGCATGGGTTGGTGGTATTGATTTTAAAACCCAGCCATACGATCAGATATATGCCCGGAGGCAGCTTGCTTCAATCTTCAAACCTATCCTGTATGCTGTCGCATTTGAAGAAGGAATGGAACCTTGTCAGTATCTTGATAATGATTCCATTGTTCTTTCAGGATTTGAGGACTGGAGTCCTGAAAATTTTGATCATTCCTATGGCGGAAAATATTCACTTGCCGGTGCATTAGCCCAATCGATGAATATCCCGACCTTTAGTTTGTTTTTAAGTGTTGGTTTCGATAAGCTTGATTCCCTGTGGAAAAAAATGGGATTTTCCTTTACTCTGAATAACACTCCGTCGCTCGCAATGGGGACAGCTGAAGCAAGCATTATGGAAGTAGCTATAGCCTATTCTTCATTTGCAAATGGAGGTTATAAAATCAGTCCGCGCAGTGTAATATCTATCAAAGCGCCTGATGGAGGAATTATCTATCAAAATGAATTCAGTGATGTTAAAGAAAGAGTACTAACTGAGAGATCAAGCATTTTGATCAGTGCAATTTTACAAAAAGCAATCAGGGAGGGAACCGGAGCTTCAATGAGCAGCGTTTTTGGTGTTAATCTCCCGCTGGCAGGAAAAACAGGGACTTCACAAAATTATGCTGATGCCTGGTTTGCCGCTTTTAATCCGAAGCTGGTTATTGTAACCAGGGTAGGGGCCTCATCTCAGTCCATTCATTTCAACAATGGGTCAAATGGTTCCGGAAGTGCGCTTGCATTACCCCTGGTGGCATTAACATTGAAAAAAGTACAGTTAAATGCCGGATTAATGGAACAATTAATTACTCCCTTTCCTGATTTGCCTCCTGAATTGGAGGGGGCCCTTGATTGCCCTGATTTTAAAGAAAAAAATATATTTGATAAATTCCTGGATCTCTTTCAAAATAAGAAAAAGTCCTTTGATAACGGAGTTAATAAGGCAAAACCGAAAAAGAGGTCATTTTTTAAGAGATTATTCGGGAGGTGATTTTCCACAGTACTTCACCCGCCGAAGCCTTGGCGCAGGCGGGAACGCTAACCGCTAAACCGTTCGACCGCAAGACTGCAGGATCGCACGACCGCGACTGCAGGGAGCAAGACATTGTTCATAAATTTCCCCAACATCCCTGTGAATATCAGATTATACCCGTTAAATTTGATAACCATTCCAATTCCAGTCGATATAACGCACTATAAATGAATGTATAAACAAGTTGTGCGTAATGCAAAAACAAAGATATTTAAATAACCTTTAAGATAAAGTAACAACAATGAGTAAAGAGAAACATACAAGAGTTTGTCCTATAGAATTAGCCGGTGGACTTGATAATTCACTCAGGAGATTATTTCAAAATCCTCAGAGAATACTGAAACCCTACATCAGTAAAGGGATGACAGTTCTTGATTTAGGTTGCGGACCGGGCTTTTTTTTAATAGAAATTGCAAAAATGGTTAGTGATTCAGGGAAGGTTATGGCCGCTGATTTGCAGGAGGGAATGCTTGAAAAGGTAGAAAAAAAGATTAAAGGAACGGATTTAGAGCAAAGGTTCGAAATACATAAGTGTCAGGACGATAAAATTGGTGTTACGGAAAAAGTAGATTTTGTTTTAGCTTTCTACATGATTCATGAAGTGCCGGATCAAGACAAACTGTTTGGAGAATTGAGATCAATTTTAAAACCAGAAGGAAAAATATACATCATTGAACCTAAGTTACATGTTTCAAAAAAATCATTCGAAAGGATGATTAACAGATTAATAAACATTGGATTTGAAATTATTGACAGACCAAAGATATTTTTTAGCCGGACAGTTTTATTAACCAATAAGAAACTATAAAACATATTTACGCACAACTGCAAGACTGCAAGACTGCAAGACATGCGCGAAGCGCAAGACCTCTTGACAATCAGACAATCCTGCGTCCTGAGTCCTACATATTGCGTCCTTCGGACTCGCACACCACATAACGCATACCGCACACCGGATAGCCATGTTTAAAAGTACCTGAAATTTCCCTTTGAATCTTAGATTATACCCGTTAAATTTGACAGGCAATGCAATTTCGCCGGATTCTATCTTGTTGAGCAATTAATAATTCTAAATTATGAACGAAAGGCTATTTGCCATAGGAGATATACATGGATGTTTTGATTCATTCCGGGAATTAGTTGAATACAAAATTGAAATCAAAAATAGTGATAAACTTGTTTTACTCGGAGACTACATTGACAGAGGAAATCACAGCAGGAAAGTAGTTGATTATATAATTGAACTACAGCAGAAAGGTTTTGATATAATTCCGTTAATTGGTAATCATGAATCAATGTTGCTTGATGCTTTAGATAATGATGTACTTTTACCAGAATGGATTCAGAATGGCGGTACTGAAACCTTAATAAGTTTTGGAATCGAATCATTAAAAGACCTTGACCAATTATACATTGATTTTTTTAGAGGATTACTATTTTATTATCTGTTTAATAAGTTTCTTTTTGTGCACGCAGGATTTAATGATGAAATAAGTAATCCGTTCGAAGACAAATATCACATGATCTGGTCGAGGAGAGAAAAATACACGAGCCCAATTTTTAAAGATAAAATTATTATTCATGGACATTCACCTGTTTCAGAATTATTCTGTAAACAAAGCATTCAGGATAACAATCAGGTAATAAATATTGATACCGGATGTGTATATGCTGATAAGGTTGGTTATGGACGTTTATCTGCATTAGAGCTGTATTCCAGTAAACTTTTTTCAGTATAGAGCTCCATTCCGAGCGTCATCAGCATTTGAACTTCCTGTGATCCTCGCTGCAAAGTTTTTTGATGAGCCTGCGGCCCGACATTATAGCTGTAGGGAGTCCTCCTCCCGGCTCAACCCATTGTCCGCACATATAGAAATTGCTGAGGTCAGGCAATGACTGCGACATAGGTTTCATCAGCACTTTTGAATTCTCCGGTGTGATGAGCCAGCCTTCAAAGCTGCCCTTCCAGTTGCCGGTATAACGTTCGAAGGTGAGAGGTGTTGCCACGTCAATAACCTCCACAAGGGATGAGATGCCCGGGAAACGCTGTTCGATCAGCTCCACGATAGTGCTGCCGATCTCCTCCTTTTTGTTAAGGTATGCTGTTCTGTCCTCTGCCAGTCTCTTCCAGTAATCATAATCCGAATCGAGCATCAGGGTAACGGCAGTCTTGCCGGCAGGAGCCATGGTGGGATCCTGGTTATAGATATGGACCGATAGTTTGTTGCGAACGGCATCTCCTATCTCAACCGGCTTTTTGAGATGGAAGGTGAGTCCGGAGACTGTCCAGGGAATGTCCTCAAAAGTACGGTTCACACCAAGTGAAACAAAGATAAGTGATGGGAAGAGCGGCCATTTTTCGTATGGCTCACGGGTTTTCTCATCTCCATACTTTTCCTCCAGCATAATGAAGAGAGTTGTATGACCGTCGGCAGCCGAGATGACTCTTGATGCAGTGTGTTCCGTTCCGTCTTCGAGCCTGATACCCACAGCCTTATTGGCTTCGGTAAGGATCTTACTTACCCTGGTTTTGTAATGAATGATACCACCAAGCTCTTTATACCGTGCTTCAAGCGCCTCCGACATAGGCATTGAGCCGCCGACAGGATAACCCGCATTTTTGTTGTGGAGGTAAGCGAAAGTAAAGAGCATGAAGAACATTGAGAATTGAGGTACCCACATCTCTTTAAAGGCTTCCCTGAGCAGGGGGTCTTTAAAACGGTGCGAAAAACTTTCAGCAGTGATTTTCATCCACTCCTTGATTTTTTTCCCTTTTCCTATGAAGATGGCAATAGTTTTAATCTGTTTTTTCAGCCGTAAGAAAGGGGTATCATTTTTTGAAGGAGTGTCGAAGGGTATGCACATCCTTATCCCCCCGGTGAATTCCCTGATGGGCTTTTCATCCTGAGGGGAGAATTCGAGGAGATGTTTTTCGAGACGGTCGACGTCGGAATATAAAATAAGTGTACGACCGGCTGAATCCTCAAGGCGCATATATTCATCCATGTCGATAAACTCCCGGTCCTGAGCAATGCCTGTCTCTACCCACATGTCGTGCATTCCGCTTTTGGGTGATGATCCGACCAGCCAGTGGATGCAGCCGTCGAAGGTATAACCTTTGCGATTCCATGAGGTACAGAGGCCTCCCGGCTGGTCGTGCATTTCAAAGATATGAGTCTTATAGCCGTTCATGCGGGCATATATCCCGGCGGCAAGACCTGCGAATCCCGCCCCGATAATTATAATTGATTTGTCGTTGGTGCTGTTGTTCATGTTTATCGTTCGCTTATTGTAATATCAAATGTAAAAATATTCGGTAATGAAAAGAGAATGTTGCAGAAAATAATTTGGGGTACGGGGTGTGCGGTGTGCGGTGTGCTGTATTTAATGCAGTACGTACGATGCAAGACAGCCCGCCAACTGGCGGGCAAGACCTCACTGCCGTTAGCGACAAGCAAGAAAAATGATAACTTTGTTTATAAGAATAGTTAAAATAGCTGATCAATTTTTTATATAAGTTATACCCATGAAGGCAGTTACTGTTAAAGAACTCAACCAGGAATTAATTAATCGTACACCTAAAGAACTGCGGGAGCTCTGTCTTCGTTTGTCAAAATTTAAAAAGGAAAATAAGGAGTTATTAACTTACATATTGTTTGAATCCTCTGACGAAGCATCATATGCTGAAAGTGTAAAAAGGGAGATTGATAAGCAATTTGAGCAGATAAATAAGAAAAGCTATTACTTTATCAAAAAAGGCCTTCGCAAAATTTTGCTCAATATCAAAAAGTATAGCAGATATTCACAGAAGAAAAAAACGGAGGTAGATTTACTGATCTATTTTTGTGTGAAACTAAAAAAATTCACCCCCTTCATTCAAAAGAATACGAGGCTCCGGAATCTATACAATGGACAGATAGAGACAATCAGAAAAAAGGTATCTTCCTTACATGAAGATTTGCAGTATGACTACGGAGTAGAACTGAATGCATTAAACAACTTACCGGCTGGTAGCTCGTAGATGGTAGCTTGTAGCTCGTGGCATGACTTCAATACTCCAATACTCAAGACAGCTCTGCGGGATAAACTCTGCCGGGCAAGCCAGCGACTGAAGGGAGCCAGACAATCATATAATCAAAATAGGAGAGCGGGAGAGTGGGGGAAGGGGAGAAAAGCAGAAAGCTTCTAAGAAGAATCCCCTCCCTGGAGAGCCTGCCCCGATTTGTCGGGGGGTTTGGGGTGGGTTTATTGGAAATCACAAATTGTGATATCCAATGTTACCCCGCATTTAAAAACCCATTGAATCTAATATCAAGCCTTTCCCTATCAGGCCAATCAGATTTATGCTCTGGTAGAATAAGATAGTTATTATCAAGAGATTGCAACCCGTACTTTAACATTGGGCCATCAACTTCTTCCAGGATATCTTTTCGAACTTTTACTTTATAATCCGGATTTATACCTATTATATATTTGTCAAATGCAGCATGATGGATTTTGCATAGTGACAGACCATTCTGGATAATAGGATCTCCAATGTCTTCTTTATCAGCAATAATATGCGCTGCATCCAGTAATTCGACATGCTTGAGTTTACATAATGCACACTGGTTGCGGTATGCTCTAAGAACTCTTTCTCTAAAACCTCTTTGGTGTACTCTAATCATAGTGGTTGCAGTTATATATGCTCTTCTTTCATAACCATTATCAGAAGGGACATCACATTGAATATTCTGATTAACATATGCCATATCATCCACCATCACGTTAAATGACAAGTCATTTGGATTATCCTGGATGATATATACCGGCCATGTTGCCACATATTTCCCTCTTGAAATATTATAAAAAAAGATTAGTGGAGTCCCGTTCTTCATTAGTTCACGAAGACCTGCATTATCTCGGTGATTTCTGTTAACACCACGATATTTGTAGTTCAAAATTCCACTTTTGGGGTCTATAATATCTGGATAAGGCCCTCCCATAACTGTTGTAATTGAAATTGGCAATTTCATTGATTTAGGCTTCCAAATCCCCTGAGGACCAACTAATCCATATCTTTCACCACTGATGCTAAATCCATCTAATAGTAGCTCCCTTGGCAATACATCACTATGAATTTCGATCTGGTCTTTTAACCAATCAAAGGCAAATAATCTGATACCTAGATCGTCCATTGAATAATGACTTTAATATTCTGTTTCTCTAAATCTTTCCGTTAATCGATTGAATTATCTTTCTGAAACTATCCAAACCTGATTCCAGATTCTCAATAATCTCAATTGCAAGTATATCCGGATCAGGTAGATTGTCAAGATCGGCAAGGGATTTGTCTTTGATCCATGTTATGTCAAGACTTGTTTTATCGCGACTAATGATTTCCTCATAAGTAAATTTTCTCCATTGTCCCTCAGGATTGCTTTCTGAATTATAAACCTCTTTACGAAGTTGCCGGTTGGATGGATTATAACATTTGATGAAATCTTTGAGGTCATCAGATTTCAAAGGATTTTTCTTAAGTGTATGGTGAACATTTGTCCGGAAATCATAAATCCAGACCTCTTTGGTCCACGGCTCTTTTGAAGCCGGTTTTGCATCAAAGAAGAATACATTTGCCTTTACACCCTGAGCATAAAAGATTCCCGTAGGCAACCGCAGAATTGTATGTAGATCAGTTGTTTCCAATATTTTTTTTCTAACGGTCTCACCGGCTCCCCCTTCAAATAGTACATTATCAGGTACAACTACAGCCGCCTTACCGGTCGTTTTCAGCATTGTCCGGATATGCTGAACGAAATTCAATTGTTTGTTACTCGTTGTTGCCCAGAAATCCTGGCGGTTGTAGGTCAGGTCTTCCTTTTCCTGTTCTCCCTCCTCATTTGTGAATGTCATGCTGCTCTTCTTCCCGAATGGTGGATTGGTAAGTACATAATCAAACCTTAATCCATTATCGGCAACAAGGGAATCGGTTGGAGAAATGACATTTTCACTATCAATATCTCCTATGTTATGGAGAAAAAGATTCATTAAGCAGAGTCTCCGGGTATTAGCAACTATCTCATTGCCGAAGAATGTCTTGTATTTAAGAAATTGCTTTTGCTCAATATTAAGTGAATGATTAGCAATCAGATAATCATATGAAGCAAGAAAGAAACCACCTGTTCCGCATGCCGGATCGGCAATGGTTTTTTCAGGTTGAAGATTCAGGCATTCAACCATTACTTTAATCAGAGCCCTGGGCGTAAAATACTGTCCTGCACCACTCTTTGTATCTTCTGCATTTTTCTCAAGCAACCCTTCATAAATCTGTCCTTTCACATCTGTTCCCATAGTGCTCCATCGCTCTTTGTCGATCATGTCGATAAGTTTGAAGAGCTTTGCGGGATCCTGAATTTTATTTTGACTTTTAGTAAATACCTGACCAAGAATTCCTTTCTGTTGTGATAACTCCCTCAGCAGAACCGAATAATGAAGTTCAAGTGCAGACCCCGTTTTTGTAGTCAGACTCTCCCAGTTATATTCTTTCGGGATTGGAAGTTTGCGGTTATATGGTGGTTTGCTAAATTCATCAGCAAGCTTAAGGAACAGTAAATAAGTCAGTTGTTCGAGGTAATCGCCGTAGCTTACTCCATCATCCCGAAGAGTGTTGCAGAAATTCCAGACTTTACTGATTATTGCGGAATTATTATAATCCATTGTTAGTTTTGTTATGCAGGTTATTTTCAACCAAATTTTGCGGGTTGTTTTGAATATAATTTATAATTCTGTTGTATTCAGTCAAATTGCGTATAATATGATCGTGATATGACCGTTGCCACCTGAAATCAATAAATCCCGATTGATGTAATTTTTTGGATGTTGTTGTTTTATATGCCCCGATCAATTCCGGCAATGGTTTTATTTTGGCTGTTAGGGACAGGTCGCGACCTGTCCGTGCATCAGGGGACGGTCGCGACCGTCCCGTACCACGATTAATTTCGATGATGGCGTGAACATGATCAGGCATTATAATCCAAACGGGGATTGTAACGTATGGATATTGATTTTGCAGCCAATCAAATTGATTATTGGCAATTTTACCAAATTCATTTAATTCCATTTTACCGTCGGAAATGACACCAAAACATTCATCATGGTCCTGTACGCATATGGTAATGAAATATTCATTATCGCGCGAATAATCGAACCCTTTTAACCGATTACCTTTTCTATCTTTTTGTACAATTCGCATCATCATGGTATCACAATAATCATAAATCACAGTTCATACCAATTTTCCTTCAAATGCCTGTTTCAGAATTGATTGCCGGAGCGATTCGGTCTGCTGCAGGCAGTTTTCTATTGTCTCCTCCATCTTATCGCAGACTGAAAGACGGGTTTCGATTTCCTGAACTATGTAATCTTGTTCAAGCAAGGAAGGAACAAGGATTTCTGCTTCTTTAATTTTTCTAAGAATTATTCTTTTTATTGCAGTTCCTGTCATACTTGCCTCAATTGCTTTTGATCCATATGGGCTTTGAATAAAATATTTTAAAAATTCGCCTTTTAATAATCGTCTATTTGTCTTAAATATGCAAACACTTGAAAGTAAACTAAATTCCTCTTTTAGTGTATTGAGAGTCACTTCACCAGTATTTACACCATCTTTCGTTAAAAGTACATCACCAAATTCGGGATTGCATCTATTATAGATGTTATTATGAAATTCTTTATCCACAAATTTAACATTGGATAAATCCATATAATTATTCCTGATATTTTTGGCTGTGATATACTTGTATCGGTTTTCACCAGGTTCAGTGTATTGAGTTTGTGGTGAAAAGTGAGAGCCATCTTGTATTTTGTCACATACTTCTTTCAGTTTCACCCATTTCCATCCTTCCGGCAGTTCCTGTCCGGACAAGTCGCGACTTGTCCTTACGTGGTCACGACCTGTCCCGACAGTAGTGAATCTCCCCTCAAAAGCCCACTTCAACACTGCCTGGCGGTAGGTTTTAAGTTGCTGCCGTACGGTTTCGAGCTGCTGCTTGCCTTTATCCAACTCGCTGAATAACTCCTCAATCTTTGAAACTATTTGCTGTTGCTCTGAGATGGGAGGAAG
>JBGOZX010000002.1:0-100756 GCA_041480425.1 Bacteroidia bacterium | reverse complement strand
TTATATTTGTTAACCAACATTTCTATTAACTAAGAACCAAAAATATTTACAATGGCTGATAATGAATTAAAGACAAACCATAACTACCAGACGGTTATTGGTGATTTTCCTAAAGTAGGAATCCGTCCTGTTATTGATGGCCGCGAGCGTGGAGTAAGAGAATCGCTTGAGAAACAGACCATGAACATGGCAAAACTTGCGGCCAACCTTATAACCAAAAACCTGAAATATCCAAATGGGAAGCCTGTCGAATGTGTGATAGCTGATACCTGTATTGGAGGTGTTGCCGAAACTGCCGCCTCTACCGAAAAATTTAAAAAGCAGGGTGTTGGTATCAGTCTGACAGTCACTCCCTGCTGGTGTTATGGCAGTGAGACGATTGACATGGATACTGAAATGCCGAAAGCGATCTGGGGTTTCAATGGTACTGAACGTCCTGGTGCTGTTTATCTTGCAGCAGCATTGGCCGGTCATACAATGAAGGGGATACCGGCTTTTGGTATTTACGGACATGATGTACAGGATGCCGGAGATCAGACAATTCCTGATGATGTAAGCCAGAAAATCTTACGGTTTGTACGGGCTGGTTTAACTGCTTCGTTCATGAAAGGGAAATCATATCTCTCAATGGGATCAGTCTCGATGGGAATTGCCGGGTCAATTGTCAGAGAAGACTTCTTTCAGGAATATCTTGGTATGCGTAATGAGTATGTAGATATGAGTGAATTTAACCGGAGGCTGGATGAGGAGATTTATGATAAAGAAGAATTTAAGAAAGCTCTTGCCTGGACAAAGATAAATTGTAAAGAGGGAAAGGATCTGAATGCAAAACCAAAGACAAGAGCTCAAAAAGATAAAGAGTGGGAGGTCGAAGTTAAAATGACACTTATTGCCCGCGATCTGATGGTGGGGAATCCTAAGTTGAAAAAACTTGGTTATGGCGAAGAAGCGCTGGGACATAATGCCATTCTTTCAGGTTTCCAGGGACAGCGTCAATGGACCGACCATATGCCTAACGGTGATTTTCTCGAAGCTATACTTTGTTCTTCTTTCGACTGGAATGGGATCAGACCTCCGTATCTTGTTGCAACAGAGAATGATGCTATGAATGGAGTGCCAATGCTATTTGGTTATCTGCTTACCAATACTGCCCAGATGTTTTCGGATATCCGTACCTATTGGAGTCCTGAAGCCATGAGAAGAGTTACGAAAATCAAGCCGGCGGGTCTGGCAGCAAATGGTATTATTCACCTTATTAATTCCGGAGCATCAGCGCTTGACTTCTCAGGCAGACAGAGCAAAAAGGGAGAATCGTGTATTAAACCATTCTATGAGATCACAGGAAAAGATGTTGATGAATGTCTTAAGGCGACTCAGTGGCCACCGGCAAACACCGGATATTTCAGAGGCGGCGGCTTCTCTTCACAATTCGACACAAAAGGTGTTATGCCAATAACGATATCCAGAGTCAACCTTGTGAAAGGTCTTGGACCTGTTCTGCAGCTTGCTGAGGGGTGGACAGTTGAGCTACCCGAAAAGGTAAATAAAATACTGACTGACAGGACTGACCCGACATGGCCGACCACATGGTTCGCTCCCAGGCTTACCGGGGAAGGGGCATTCAGTGATGTCTATTCTGTTATGGCCAACTGGGGTGCAAACCACAGTGCTTCAAGTTATGGACATATCGGAGCCGACCTTATCACCCTTGCTTCAATCCTAAGGATCCCCGTATGTATGCATAATGTCGGCGAGGATAAAATCTTCCGTCCAAGTGCATGGAATGCTTTTGGTATGGTTAAGGAAGGTTCAGACTACAGGGCATGCCAGACTTATGGAGCACTATATAAATAAGTCATTAATATAACGGGTTTAGATAAATTTTCCATTTGGATTTCTCCAGTTTTCACCCTAACTTGTTCATGTTTATTTTTCATTAATTCATAATTTTTATTTCTTCTAAATAGACATTGAATGACTATGGAAACCACATCTGAAAACAGAAATATTGAGATCGGTACGGAAACCCTTAATAATCTGAACGCCACCTGGAAATGGACAATGTTCCTTTCAGTTCTGGGCTTTATTTTTCTTGGATTGCTGATAGTTGTCGGACTAATTACCAGCACATTTCTTACAGCATTTAAATCACAGGAGGTAAACCTTGGCATACCTGAATCGCTTTTAATAATAGTATTTTCTGTAATTGCCGCTATTTACTTTTTTCCGGTCTGGTTCCTTTTCCGCTTTTCCAGACATACACGAAATGCCGTTCAAACCCTTGATAAACTGGAGCTTCATAAGGCATTTAAAAACCTGAGAATCTATTTCACTTATATAGGGATCATGGTGATCATTGTTTTGTCAATTTATATCGTGGCATTAATTGCAGCCGGGGCATCAATGTCGTTTCTGAAAGGGATGTGATAACAAATCTGCTACCTTTGATTATCCTAATTCAAAATCTTTCCTTATGCTAAAAGGAGATATTGTAATTGTATTCGATTGCGGAGCAACCAACGTCAGAGTTATAGCCATTAACAGTAAAGGCAGCATTCTTGCCTCCGAATCATATCCGAATAATACACAACCCGATCCTTTCTATCCCTCGCACCGGATATGGGATGTAAATGAGATCTGGGCAAAAATGTGCCAGGCTTCACAAAAAGTTATCAGCCGGATAAACCCTGATAATATTGCTGGTGTGACTGTTACAACATTCGGAGTTGACGGAACACTGTTTGATAAATCGGGAAAGATGCTCTACCCTGTCATCTCCTGGCAATGCGATAGAACGAACGCTATAATGTCAAATATTGGGAAATACATAGCTCTTACTGATCTTTATCGGGAGAGTGGTGTGTTGCCATTTAATTTCAACACAATAAATAAGCTGATCTGGTTCATCGAACAAGAACCTGAAATAGTCGAAAAGAGTTTCAGGTTTCTTTTCATGCCTTCAATATTTTCGTTTCTGCTTACCGGGGAAATGGTAAATGATACAACCATGGCAGGAACATCAATGTTAACTAATCTTTCATCCAGAGGATTCTCAGGAAATATTATTAATAAAATCGGCTTTCCCGGAGAGAAGATGGGTATCCCTGTTGAAGCCGGAACAGTCACAGGAAGGATTACGTCAAAAGCTTCTGTGGAAACATCAATTCCCATGAGGTTGCCAGTAGTTGCCACAGGACACGATACCCAATTTGCAATCTTCGGATCAGGAGCCGGGAAGAACCAGCCCGTACTCAGCTCCGGCACCTGGGAAATACTGATGGTACGTGCAGAAGGATTTAAATCGGGACAAGAACAGCTTGATATGTCAATAACTACTGAGCTGGACTCAAAACCAGGATTGTATAACATTGGCAATCAATGGATAGCCTCCGGTATTCTTGAATGGGCACGTAGAAATCTTTACAGTGATATTAAAAACGACGCTTATGAGGTGATGATCTCGGGTGCCGAAAAAGTAGCTAAGGGTTGCAATGGCGTTAACGTTATCCCAAAATTCTATGAGGAACTTAAAGGCAAACCCGGAGGTCAGATACTTGGACTTACAATGGAATCCACCCGTGATGAAATTTACAGGGCAATGCTTGAAGCACTGTCCGAAAGATTGGTTGAAGGCAAAAGGGTCCTTGAGAATGCCGGGGGGTTTAAAACAGAAAGCATCTTGTGCGTAGGCGGTGGTTCAAAAAACAGATTATGGAACAAATTAAGAGCAGATTATACAGGTGTCCCTGTTAAAATAATCGATCAGAAAGAGACCACTGTACTTGGTGCTTCATTGTATGTACAAGCGGCATGTGGGAATTTCTCATCGCCTGAGGAAGCAAGATCTGTTATAGATTATAAAACTGAAATTATTGAACCCGACACCTAAGTTAGTTGTTTTTAGGTTAAAAGAAACCAATATCCAACTTATCGCCCCTAAATTCCCTAAAGGGGACTTTCTAATTATCAATAAGATAAAACCCCCCTTTAGGGGGGCAGGGAGGCGAGAATAACAAAGGAAAGAGCTGATAATAACATAATTATAAAATTATAATATCATCACAATCAGACAATTATGGGAATCGCTTATTTCAATGGAAATTTCTTACCAAAAGATGAGATAAAAGTAAGTCCTGACGACCGTGGATTTCTCTTCGCTGAAGGTATTTACGAGGTCGTCAGATGGTACCAGGGTTTTTTCTTCGATATGGAAAGTCATATGACACGATTGAAAAGGAGTCTCAGTGAGATACTTATCAAATGGCCGGAAGTAGATTCTTTCCCATCTATAGCTATGGAACTGGTTAAAACAAACCATCTTGAAAACTTTCCTGCACTTGTATATCTTCAGGTAACAAGGGGTGCTGCAAAACGTACCCATGCTTTCCCTTCTCCTCCTGTAAGCCCGACAGTATATGCTTTTGCAAAGGATTTTATTCCTGAAAATGCAGGGAAAGAATCAGGAATTGGAGTAATGCTGAAAGAGGATATCCGATGGAGCAGATGTGACATTAAATCGGTTGCTCTGCTTCCCAATACTCTTAGTTTCCAGGAAGCTATTGAAAAGGGATTTTCCGAATGCGCTTTCGTCCGGGACGGATTAATCACAGAGTGTTCTCACTCTAATATCTTTTTTGTTGTCGGCGGAACTTTATATACCCATCCGGAATCAGAATATGTTCTTTCAGGCATTACGCGAAAAAATATCCTGCGCATTGCCAGGGAAACAGGAATCCCTGTAAAAGAGCAAGCCATTCCTGAAAAGATGATCAGTGAAGTTGATGAGGTTTTTATTTCCAATACTTCCGGAGAGGTAACTCCTGTCATTACTTTTGGTAATTTTATAGTTGGTGATGGAAAACCTGGACCTGTAACCCGACTGGTGAGGGAAAAATTCAATGATGAGATCTGCTCTTTAAAAGGTTAAGAATCACCTTATCCCGGATGATTGAATTTTTCTATATTTGCACAAATCACTAAAACACAAAAAGAATCATGATATTAAGTGAACAGGAGCAGATAAGAAGGGAATCTCTTGAGGAACTGAGAAAACTTGGAATTAACCCTTACCCTGCTGCTGAATATAAAACGAATGTTTTTGCACAGGAAATTCTTGAAAATTATTCTGTTGATAAAAACAATTTTCAGGACGTTTGTCTGGCGGGTCGTATAATGAGCCGTCGTATTATGGGGAATGCCTCATTTGCTGAAATTATGGATTCTTCAGGCAGGATTCAAATCTATATCCGTCGCGATGATGTCTGTCCGGGTGAGGATAAAACTATGTACAACACAGTATTCAAGCGACTTCTCGATATAGGTGATATCATCGGAGTAAAAGGCCATGTATTCAAAACTCAGATGGGCGAAATTACTGTTCACATCAATGAATTTACAGTTTTGAGCAAATCAATCAGGCCTATTCCTGTTGTAAAGGAGAAAGATGGAATTCTGTTTGATGCAGTTACCGATCCTGAGATGCGTTATCGTCAAAGGTATGTTGATCTGATTGTGAACCCTCATGTCCGTGATGTTTTCCGTAAAAGAACACAAATAGTTCAGTCGATGCGTGAGCTTTTTAATTCACGGGGATACCTTGAGGTTGAAACCCCTATTCTTCAGCCCATACCCGGTGGAGCTGCAGCAAGACCCTTTATTACTCACCATAATACTCTCGATATACCTCTTTATCTGAGGATCGCCAATGAACTTTACCTAAAAAGGCTTATAGTTGGCGGATTTGAAGGGGTATATGAATTCTCTAAGGATTTCCGTAACGAAGGTATGGATCGCACCCATAATCCTGAATTCACCGTGATGGAGATTTACATTGCCTATAAAGATTATAACTGGATGATGAACTTCACTGAAGAGATAGTGAAGAAAGCAGTGCTTGACCTTCATGGGAAAACCGAAATAACATATGGTGACAAGGTAATAAACTTGGATCCACCTTACAAACGCATAAGCATGCTCGATGCAATACTGGAAAACACAGGAATTGATATTTCAGGAATGGATGAAGCGGGCCTTAGAACGGTATGTGATAAACTTAATGTTCCACATACCCCTGAGATGGGCAAAGGGAAGCTTATTGATGCATTATTTGGGGAGAAATGTGAACATAACTATATTCAGCCGACCTTTATAATTGATTATCCGTATGAAACTTCTCCTTTAACAAAAATGCACCGGAGCAAACCCGGACTAACTGAAAGATTCGAGCTTATGATCAACGGGAAGGAGATTGCAAACGCATATTCAGAGCTTAATGATCCGGTTGATCAGATGGAGAGGTTCCAGGATCAGTTAAAGTTGTCGGAAAAAGGTGATGACGAGGCAATGTTTATTGATCTTGACTTTGTACGGGCGCTCGAATATGGTATGCCACCAACATCCGGGATGGGGATTGGAATCGACAGGCTTACCATGCTTCTAACCAACCAGCCATCGATACAGGACGTACTTCTTTTTCCACTGATGAAACCAGTCAGTCAAAAGCTGAAGGTCGAAAGTTCAAAGGAAGAATACCTGGAAATTGGTATTCCGGAAGAGTGGATCGAGCCACTGAAAAAACTCGGATTCACGACTGTAACCAAACTTAAGGAGGTAGAAAAAGCCGGCAAACTTGCTAATGATCTGAACGGGTTTAACAAAAAAAACAAGCTTGGCTTATCAGGCTTAAGTCCTCAGGCAGTTGAGGAGTGGTTAAAGAATTAAGACAAATTCATCAAATTTAAATATTAAACCAAGGGGGCTCATCAACGCCCTTTTGTTTTAGTGCTCCCAGCAAAAGTTTTACAAGTATTGGGAATTGTAAATACTTTTGCATTTATTGAATTGTTGGCATAACTTTATCTTTTTAAATAACATACACCCGGAGAAATGGCTGAAAAATCCAATAAATTCTCCAGATTCTGGCAGGAGCTCAAAAGGCGGAAGACAAACAGGGTGGTTGTTGTATACGCTGCAACTGCTTTTGTTATCCTTCAATTGGTTAGCATTCTTGCACCAGCTCTATTACTTCCAGATTGGACAATTACATTCATCATAATTCTTCTGGCAATCGGATTTCCAATAACAATCATTTTTTCATGGTTCTTTGATATTACCACCGGGGGAATAGAAAAGACAAAACCTTTAAGTGAAAAAAAGAAGCATAAAACGGAATCAGAAATCAGGACATGGAAGAGCACTACTTTAATCAGTATAATTATAATTATTGCCCTAATAGGTTTCAATATTGTTAGAGGAAGCATTGGGTCAAACGAAATAAAAAGGTCGGAGAAATCAATTGCTGTCTTGCCTTTTGAAATCTGGTGCGATACGAAGGAATATTCACATTTAGGTGATGCCATAGCAAATGAAATAAATACTCATTTAACAAATATTAAGGAATTTCATGTTATTTCAACTACCTCAACCTCACAGTACAAAGGCCCTGATAGGCCAACACTTAAGCAGATCGGGAAGGAACTTAATGTTAACTACATTGTTGAAGGCTCCTTTGAACTTTTAAAGGGCGATGTTAGTGTCAATGTTCAGGTAATTAATGCAAAGAATGATTATCATATCTGGGCAAAAGAATTTAACGGGAAACTGGAGGAGCTTCAGTCAATCAGAGCCAGTATCAATATTAAAATTGCTGAAGGACTAAAAGTTGTACTATCACCTGAAGAAAAAGAACAAATTGAGAAAGACCTAACCACTAATTTCGAAGCATATTCCAGATATCTTTCCGGTAACAAAATTACTGGAATGGCCTGGCATTTCTTCCTGAGGGGGAACCTGTACACCGATTCAACAAGCTTTAAAGATGCTATTAATAATTATGATAAAGCCATTAAGTATGATCCCGCATTTGCTCTTGCATATGCAAAGAGGGCAATTACACGCTCATCGATTTACTATATAGGAGGATCAAAGAACTCAGATAATATATTAAAGTGTAAAGAGGATATAGACAAAGCACTGGAGATCGATCCCGAATTAACAGAAGCCCAGATAGCTCTTGGATTTTATTATTATTACTGCAAACAAGATTATCCGGAAGCCCTAAAACATTTTAAGGAGGCATCGGATCAGAATCCTGAAAACTGGGAACCCATTTTTTACATGGCTCTGGTACACCGGAGATATGGTAATTGGGCAACATCTCAGTCTTTGCTGACAAAGGTACTAAAGTATAACCCACAGGATGCGCTTGTATTAACAAATATCGGATTATCATATGATTACCTGAAGAATTACGACACTGCATTGATTTATCATGACAAGGCCATTAAAGTAATGCCAAACTGGGAATCACCTTATATTAATAAGATCGAAACTCTTATTCGCAAAAATGGCAGCACAGGTGACGCAAAGAATTTAATGGATACAGCTATTCTGAAAACAGGTAAGAGTTTTATTAAAATAAAAATCTTACTGGATATATATGATGGAAAATTTGAAGAGGCCTTAATTCAGACAAAAAAGATTTTATATAAAACAGATTTGTTTGATAATACATTTTTAAATAACCATGGCGAAAAGTTGTTGCTTTGTGCCATGGTTCACAGCTATTTAAATAATCCTGATAGGGCAAGAACATATTTCGATTCCGCGCTTGTCTTTCTGAAAAAAGAACTGATCAAAGATCCCGAAAACTCAATGAAATATAGTAACATTGGTATTGCTTATGCGGGTCTTAAAAGCAAGTCGAAAGCCATTGAAGCAGGCGAAAAAGCTTTGAAGCTTACTGAAGATAACGCATTGAAGGAAAGTGACAGAAAAAGAGATCTCGCACAGATCTATGTCATGCTGGGAGACTTTGACAGTAGCTTAAAACAAATTGATGACCTGTTAAAAAATCCTTCATGTTTTTCACTAAAACTAATGCAACTTGACCCGGTGTGGAAACCATTAATTTACCAGCCAGGATTTCAAAAAATTCTTACTGGTTATTCTAAAATATGATTGAATAAACAGACAGGCTTAATTAAATATGTTAAACTTAAAAAAGTAAAATTATGGCACTAAAAAATTTCACATCAGAATATGTAATGGAACGACAGCCTCATCTCCAACTCGATAAAACTGAGTATACTTATAAAATGTTAAAGCTTTTTGACATATATTTTAAAACGTGTGCAGCAGCAAAAAAGGAGTTGAACAATGAGCTTATTAAGCTTTTTAAGGAGAAAAAATCTTAATAGTAATCATCTTAATAATAACATGTTGAAGAGATCATGTTTCCAGACTAATAACTATTCTTAAAATGTTGTATTTATCTGGTATCAGAGCCTGTCTGTTTTTATTGAAATAATCATGAATTCTCATCCGATAGCTTTTGTTGCATTTGAGCAATTTGATAACCTTGGTGTAGGTTATCTTTCTTCTGTATTATCAGAAGCAGGATATAAATCCCGGGTAATTGATTTTCAGTACGGGAAAGCAGAGATTCTTAAAATACTAAAAAGGATTAAGCCCTTAATAGTAGGATTTTCAGTGATCTTTCAATATCATATTTATGAATTCGAAGAGTTAATAAGGTATCTCAGGAAATCTGGCATTACATCTCATTTCTCAGCTGGCGGACAATATGCAAGCATGAGGTATGAAGATCTTTTTAAACTTATTCCATCGCTCGATTCAGTTGTCAGGTTTGAAGGTGAACAAACTTTTCTTGAGCTTGTTAACTGCATACATTCAGGTGCCGACTGGCGAAAAATAAAAAGTATTGCCTTTAAGAATAATGGCAAAACAATAGCCAATCCACTCCGGCCTCCGGAAAAAGACCTTGACAAGTACCCTCTACCGATACGGTCACCGCTCAGGGAATATGCACTTGATAAAAAATTTGCAACCATACTTGCAGGCAGGGGTTGTGTTAATAATTGTTCATTCTGTCATAACAGGCAGTATTATAAGCAGTCTTCAGGACCTTTTAAACGCATAAGAAATCCGGAAAAAGTGGTTTCGGAAATGGAATTCCTGCATCATAAAATGGATTGTTCGGTATTCCTGTTCCAGGATGATGATTTCCCGGTAAAAACCAACAAGGGATCAGAATGGATTGATGCTTTTTGTAAAGAACTTAAGCATAAAAAACTGACTGATAAGATCATGTGGAAAATAAACTGTCGCCCCGATGAGATAGATTATGACAGTTTTGCTATGATGAAAGACCACGGATTGTACCTTGTTTTCTTAGGAATTGACGATGGTACTGACATCGGCTTAGCCAGGTTAAATAAACAAATGTCAGTTGCAGAAAGCCTGGAGGGGATCAATATTCTCAAAAAACTTGAAATAGGCTTTGATTACGGATTCATGCTTTTCCAACCAACATCAACGTACAGGTCTGTAAATGATAACCTGGATTTTTTAAGACAGATATGTGGTGACGGCCATACACCTGTTACATTTCTGAAGATGCGTCCTTACTTTGAAACACGGATTGAGAAGGAACTCAGAAAAGAGGGAAGACTTAAAGGGAAACCTGGATTTTTAGATTATGATTTTCTTGATGAATCATTGAATCATTACTATAAGTTTATCTCAGATGGTTTGATGAAGTGGCATATAGATCCGGAAGGGCTTGTAAATACATCAAAGTGGGCTATGAATTATATTTCAGTTATAACTCATTATTTCGAAATAACACCAGAGATACCAATAATCTCAAAGGAGGTAAAAAGAATAATTTCTGAAAGCAATAACTTTTTGCTGGATACCTTGAAGGAACTGGCAACAGTTTTTGAATCAGGAAAATACAACAATGGCAATTATAATGACTTAAAGGGCTACACGAAAAAAATAAAAATTAATCATGATCATTATAGTGAACAGATAAATGACTCCATAGGTAACCTGCTACGGCTTGTAGAATATCAAGAACTAATACGACTAATCCATTATTGATTTTTCATTAACTTTCACCCTTACTCCTAAGCAAACAAAACTTTTGGAAAAGATTATACTATGGTAAAGAGAAACTCCGTTTTTGCTGACTTATGGATAAATTTAAAAGGACATCATCAGAGTAACAAAAAAAGAGGATTATATGGATATATGTGGTGGACCGCATTGAAGATAATAATCATTTGGTTTCTAGTTCTTATTCCCATTATATTGATTGCCAAGTACCTCATCGATTTAAACCCCCTATTCCAGTATATTTTTAATAATTTTTCGGATGCATTTATTCTCACTGTATTCTTAATTTCAGAATCCCTCCTGGGGATGATACCTCCTGATCTTTTTATTATCTGGTCCTCCAAATTTAATTCAACGTTTCTCTTTCTGGCTATACTTGGGATTCTCTCATATATTGGCGGAATATTTTCATACATGATCGGATACTGGCTTTCTACAAGACCTAAAATTAAAGCCTATTCTGAACGGGCACTTGACAAATATATCCTCCTTGTGAAAAAATGGGGAGGAGCTTTTATTATTATATCTGCATTGTTCCCTTTCTCCCCGTTCTCAATGGTTGTTATCGCGGTAAGTTTATTTAAATATCCTTTTAAGTTCTACCTGCTTTTTGGAATCTCCAGGATTGCCAGATTTCTTATACAGGGAGTTTTTTATTTAAATGTCCTCAACATGGATTCCTTCTTTGCTCAGCTAACCGATCTGCCCCAGGCCCTGTTACTCCCAGCATGGTCAACAAATTTGGTTATTCTGATTTTTCCAGTCAAATAAAAAATTATCATTGTGTTAAAACAATTTAGGGCTATATTTTGTTATTTTTCTATCTTTGACTTTTTATATTATAAATTGATGTTTAAATGAATTAATACAATATCTGATTACGTTTAAACATCTGATTATTTCAATTTTAAAATGTTGACCTGAATCCCGTATGTCAGTTATTAAAAAGGTTTTACTCATTTTTGTTGTTGCATTTTCTTTTAATATGTCCTCTGGACAGCAATTACCTTTTAATCCCATTTCATACAGGATTTATAGCCCATTTATAATTAATCCTGCCATAGCAGGAAGTAAAGATTTCTTTTCAACTGACTTTGTAGCTGGGTTCCAGAATAAATCTTATTCCCAGATTATCAGTGGAAATGCCAGGCTTCTGAAAAAAGAGCCGGGGTATGTATTATCACCAGTTACATCCAAATACACAAATATCGGAATCGGTGGTTCAGCCTTTAATGATATGAATGATTCTACACGAACTGCAGGCATGAGCGCTTCATTATCATATCATATTCCTCTCGATAAAAGGAATCTCTCCTTTTTGTCAATAGGAGCATCCGGAAAGGGATTTTACCATCATTATGAAGGGGACTCTGTTTTAAACATTCCGGCAAAAGATTTCTTATTCCCTAATGTCGACGTAGGAGTATACTTTTATAATCCCGGTTTTTATACAGGACTGTCAGTAACTAATCTACTTGGTCGACCGGTAGACCCAGATAGTCTGATAAACTATAAAGTTCCCGTCTCACGACAGTATAATTTTATTGCAGGTTTTAAAGTTGTCCTGATCCGGTCACTTAATCTGGTACTGGAACCCTCGGTAATGATATTTACCGACGATTCTCTTTCTTTTAATATTAAGGAAAACATCGAGCCTGCGCTAAAACTGTATGCAGGGAATTTTTGCCTCGGGACATATTTCAATGATTACAGCAAAATTTCGTTCTTCTTTCAATACAGGTATCCAAAGTTTTATGTTGGTACTTATTTTGCATTGCCAAAAGATTCTCCTTTCTTCAAAAAATCATTAACAGCAGAAATCGCTTTTGGGATTAATTTTTCACGAAACAGATCGGGATATACAGTTAATGGACACTGGTAAAACTTTTTTCATCAATGATATGAAAAGACTTTTTGGAATAATATTATTATTTTCAGGGGTTGCCGGTTTGATACCAACAGTCGCAAACGTTGTGAATGATTTAGTGGATCTTAATATTGATTATGAATTAGTTCTTAATTCAGATACAATAAAAAATAATCCATTAATAAAAGTTGATTCTTTCAGTCTGAAAATCATACCCCCCTCTTCCGGGGTTCAGTTTTACAAGGATGGAATAGTTTTTCTTTCTCATTCAAAAACTGAAGGAAAAATGTTGCCCTCACATATCTCTTTTGGTAACAATGAGGCTTATTATGCGATATTAAACGATTCCGTTCTGGGAAATCGTACAGTATTCTCTCCCGCAGCTTCCTTTACCTTCCCTTGTGAAGCAATCACTTTCAACAGCGATTATACGATAATGTATTTTACAAAACGTGAGGGAAACAGGGATACTGAAAAGATTTATCAGGCAATTTATAAGGTCGACAAAAAAGGGAAGGGAGAATGGATTAGCGATTCCCAGCCTTTGAATATTTGCACTGACGGATCAACCTATACAAATCCATCTTTGTCAGCCAGCGGGGACATAATGATCTTTGCCTCCGACAGAAAAGGTTCTGTGGGCGGATTGGATTTATATGTAACACGCAAAGAAGGCCTTAACTGGTCATCTCCCGAGAACCTTGGAAATCTAATAAATACAAATACTAATGAGCTTTCCCCGTTTCTTGATTCGGAAAATAACCTGTTTTTCTCTTCCGATGGTCACCAGGGTTTTGGAGGGTATGATATATTTGTAAGTAAATACAACGGAAAAGGCTGGGATCAACCGGCCAACCTGACACAAAATATAAATAGTCCAAATGATGAATTAGCATTTACCCTTAATCGCATCGACGGAAAGTCGGCATTCTTTACAACACGACAAAAATCCGGGAAACTAATATTGCAGTTGTTCCGAGTCACTTTTAGAAATCAGTACGCACTTAAAGAGTTTACGAAATTAACAAATGCTTTTACCCAATTAGCTCTGTGGAATAAACCTTCAGGAGAAAAAACAGACACAATTTCAACTGTGCCACTTCAGATTACTCCTTCGAAAACTGAACCTATAGCAGAGGCAGTAAAAAAGGAGAGTGTTACAGGAAAAGTTTCTCAGGGAAAGACACTCCCTGAAGTCAAAAAAGAGGTAAAAAAGGTTGAGGCTAAAGAAACTGTAACACCAGTTAAGCCGCCGGTTGTGGTTTATCGTGTTCAGTTTGTCGCAAATTCGAAACCTAAGGGCAGCTATGAGATTACTATAAACGGAAAGATTTATAAAACGTATGAATATCTCTATAGTGGATTCTATCGTACATGTGTTGGTGAATTCACTACTCTGATTCTGGCAAAGAATCTGCAAAACACAATGAGAAAAGAGGGGCATTCCCAAGCTTTTGTTGTAGCCTTTAAAAATAATGAACGGTCTTTGGATCCTGCATTATTTAAATAAAGGAGATTCCTTTAGTAGCTTATTATAATGTCGTCTGATCTTTGTACCCGAAGGTTTTCAAAAAATGAGACCAGTTTTCGAAGAAGATTATAATAAAGGATAACATATAATATTATCGTAACTGCCCCGATAACCAAAATATTAAACCAATATGTATCAATCTCCCGGTTACCGAAAATTTTATATGGCGCATAAAATTGAGCACGCCCATTCTGTGAAACAGGTTTCATGAAAATAGGTTCATACTTCTGAACTATACGGTCAGGTGTTTGTATCGATTTTTCAGGAACTTCATTGTTCAAAACAATATCCGCCAGACGCTTATTATAATAATTTGCCCGCAGATTTTGAAACTCTTCATTTCCAATATACCTGACAATTGAATCGGAAATAAAATCTTTTAAAACTGTCGCTTTTTTTCTGAATCCCTGGAACTGTTTCGCCAACAGGTCAAGGTAAGCTAATGTTCTCTTTACAATTGCAGTATCTAATTTTTCTTTATTTAGTGCCGGCTTTATATCAAAAGGGGCTGCAAATCCTGCCAGACCTGATAAGTGCTCAATATAGAAGTTTAATTTCTTAAGATTATTTTCTAAAACAATACTATCAGTTTCTGCCTCTTCCAGGTTCTTCAAATCCTTTTTCAACTCATAGATCAGATAATCAGCATACCAGGTATTCTGGCTTGCTTTCAGATCATTATCGAAAAAGTTTCTTTCAAATTTGTTGTTTTTAAATTGTTCCACGGCTAATGCTTCAAATGACCAGCGTGCAGGCATCAGCTCACCTATCACAGGAACATATTCTAACGAAGAATGGCTGTTTCTGTGAAGCTTATCAAATTTTACCAGCACTCCGCTAAACAATAGCTGGGGTATCAGGATGAATGGGATAAGTATATAGATTGTGATAACCGAATTAAATGCTGAAGAGATATTTAGTCCAAGCATATTTGCACAGCATGAAGTGGCAAATAAAACCAGCCAGTAGGAAAGAGTCATACCTTTTATGCCAAGTATAAAATTGCCGACCAGGATAAAGGATATTGTCTGAATAGCTGATATCAAAAACATCAATATGGACTTGGAATTAATGTAGCTAAACCAGCTCAGGTTAAGAAAGGACTCTCTTTTGAGGATTTTCCTGTCTTTTAAAATTTCTTCAGAGCTGATTATCAGTCCCAGAAAGAGGGAAGTAATCACACACATAAACAAGTAGGCCGGGAGATTTTCATTTTCGCTGAATTGATATGAATTGCCTTTGATATATCTTGTAAAATATCCCAGCACCAGGGCAAGTAACGGTGCCCCCAAAAGACTTATTAAGATGTATTGCTTGTTTGCCAGTTTTGATAAAAGATCGCGAATGAAAAATATCCTCATTTGCTTAAATAGCCTTGGAATACTATAAAAATTGTCGGGCAGTTTTTCTTTTGGTACCGGTGAGTTCTTAGTAGGGTTATTGAAATTCTGCCGGAACAGGTCAGCCCATTCCTGGGGTGTAACTTTCCGGGTTTGTGTCAGTTTTCCGTGTTCATTAACTATTTTTGCCTCAACAATCTGCAAAACCTGCTCTGTATTGATGTTTCCGCATTTAGTACATTGATCCTCTTCAGCGTCGGCATGTTTACTTAGTGTTTTAAAATAGACTACTGCCGCATTTGGATTCCCGTAATAGATTTGATAACCTCCCTTATCAAGAATTATGATTTTATCAAACAATTTATATAAATCGGAACAGGGCTGGTGTATATTTACAATTACAAGTTTCCCTTTATAGGTCTGTTCTTTGAGGAGGTTTATCACAACTTCTGAATCGACCGAAGACAAACCCGAGGTTGGTTCGTCAACAAAAAGGATATGTGGTTCGCGAACAAGTTCAAGAGCAATATTTATCCTTTTTCTCTGTCCTCCGCTTATAACTTTATCCAATGGACTGCCAACCTTCAGATTCTTAATTTCTGACAGATCCAGATCACCCATAATTTTATTTACAATTTTACTTATCTTTTTAGGGGGGAAATTGCTAAGACACAACCTTGCACTATAATAGATATTTTGATAAACAGTAAGTTCTTCTATTAACAGGTCGTCCTGAGGAACAAAGCCGATAATTCCTTTTATTTTATTTCTCTCTTTAACATTATTAAGATTGTAACCGTTGACAAAGATGTCTCCGCTCTGTGGTTTTAAATTTCCATTTAACAGATTCAACAATGTTGATTTCCCTGTTCCACTCACACCAAGTATCCCAACTAATTGTCCTGATTCTTCATGAAAATTGAAATTCTGAATACCATTTTCGCTGTCGGCAAATCTGAATACCAGGTCTTTTGCTGAAAGAGATATCTTGGCTTCAGGTTTTGCTTCATTAAAGTATCCAAACACTTCCGAATAATAGACTGTGTTTAATCCCTGGCCTTTAATTGTTGAACCATTGTCAAAAAGGTAGGTCTGTCTGGGGAAAATATGCTGACCATTCAGGTAAAGATTTCTGTCACCATTATACCGTAAAATGAAAGTTTTTGTGCTTGTTATGTTCAGAAACATCAGTTCACCCGAAAAATTGCTATTGTATATATGTTTAATCTTACGGTATTTACAACTCTGGCTGTTGTTTATTAACAGTAGTTTCTCCTTTTCATGCACTTTAGATACCGGATCTATGATGAAGCTTTTGATATTTCTATACTCATTCTCCGGAATATTAAGTGCAAGTGCTAAAGTCATAAGGAAATCGAGTTCATTATCAGTAATCTCCTTCCCGTATGAAATAAAATCAATCAGCTGAATAATTACATAGATCTTTTGCTTCTGGCGCAATTCCTTATTAATCCTTTCACAGATTCTCTTTATCCTGATAGCTTTCTGAGAAGAGATGTCCCGATCTCCTGCACTTTCACGGATTGCTTCCTGATTATAATATAAATCAAGATATTCATCAAATATCTTCATATACCTGTCAACCAATTCGCTATTCAGATGACGGGCAAGAAATGATCTGACAACATCTTTTTCCCTGGTTGAGATTTCGTTTATGTTACCTATATCACTGATAAGGGCGAACAGTTGAATCAAAGCTCGTAATATAGGCTCATTCATAAACTAGATTATTTAGGCCAATTTACAGTTTATAATGATCCAAGCCAAAAAAAAAATGGACTTCGGTACTTTGAATCATCATATTTACCAATAAAAATTTCACATTATCTTTGATAATCATTTATAAAATAATCATCTGATGCTGATTTTACTTAAACACCCATTGTTGACTCATAAACTCGCCCAGCTTCGTCGTAAAGAAACAAGTACAAAAGATTTCAGGGAAACGCTAGAAGAGATTGCCGGGTTAATGGCTTATGAGATAACCCATGATCTCCCTTTGAAGGATATTACAATTGAGACACCGCTTGCAAAATGCAAGACGCAGGAGTTAGCCCTTGATGTTGTTCTGGTTCCGGTTCTGCGAGCCGGGTTAGGAATGGTTGACGGCATTACCAACCTTATTCCATCTGCAAGGGTAGGTCATATTGGAATGTACCGAGATCATAAGACCCTTGAGCCTATGACATATTACTCAAAGTTTCCGGATAACCTGCCTGATGCTGTTGTTATGGTGCTCGACCCAATGCTTGCAACAGGAGGAAGCTCCGGTGCAGCAATTCAGGTCCTTAAAGATCATGGTGCCAGGACAATAAAACTTGTTTGTGTTGTCGGAGCTCCGGAAGGTGTAAAAAAAATCGAACATGACCACCCCGATGTTCAGATTTACCTTGCAGGTCTCGACGAAAAGCTTAATGAATACGGATATATAGTACCCGGTCTGGGTGATGCCGGGGACCGGCTATTTGGAACCAAATGAAATCACTTAAGACTTTCAAACGCAAACCTGATATAAACATCATTTAGCTCACAGAAACCTGAACTGGCAACATCGGTTTGTCCCCTGGCAAGAGTATATCTAAGAAATTCCAGTATAACCGGATCGGTTGGCTTTCCTAAAGAACCAAATGTGAGTTCACGACATAGATTCTTTGGATAATAGCCAAGCCATATTCCCCGGTGTGCTTTGTTTATGTTTGTGAAAGGAATCTCCTTCTTGTCTATTTTGCGATCAAAATCAAGGTCTATTGGGACAACCTGTACATCTTTTTTACGGTCTCCTGTTAATGGATCAAAAGCATATGAAAAGTTACAGTATCCAAAAGCCATAGGATTCTCCTGAATGCTTTTTATCATTTCTTCGTCACCGGTTACCTTAATACCTTTCAAATCAGCTCTTTCCTTCCATAAAAAATTAGCAAAAACATCAGCAGCGCCTGATTCATCAGCCCGAGTGTAAACCAGTACCTTCTCTTTTATGGTAGTATCAAGAAGATCTCCCCAGGTCATTGGATTATCGCCTGTGAATAGCTTTATTAGCTTTTCCGGGTTTATACCATGTCCAATGATCCTATTTAAATACGGATTTCTCTGATTAATTATTGGAGCCACACCATCTTTTGCCACCGGAACTACCCAGATACCGAAAGTCTGTTCCTCATTTGAAAGTGGCCTTGAAATCATAGCCAGCTGAATCTTTTTATCCAGAAGATCAGTAATTCCCTGACCAGTACCCGTTTTAGTAACTTCGATCTTTACTTCAGGATAGATTTTCATAAAATCATCAACCCATTTCTGTACCAAAGGATAGAGAGCATAAGCCCCACTGATAGAAATATTACCTTTTAAATTGGTTAAAGCTGCTCTCTGAGTAAGAGGTTCTTTATCAGGTTTTGAAGACTTGCATCCAAATCCAAATATCAGAACCAAAATCAGGATTATTGCTTTAGATAGGCTCATTTTTTTTTAAAGTTACCAAAAAAAAAATTAAATGTCAATATACAAATCTCATGTTATGGTATGTTTTAGAGCATCCACATTCCCATATTTTAAATGTCTTAAAGTAAAAGAACTCTGCAAATGATAATGTTTTCTACCTTAGAGGCTCAATACAAACTAACTTTTTATTGTTCTTTCTGTTATATAGTAAGTAAAACCCACCTATTTAAATGAAGGGGAATCCTGTTATAGATGTAAAAGGAGTCTGGAAATCCTTTAAGAGCGTTCACGCTGTAAAAGGAATTGATCTCAAAATCCCCGGAGGTCAGTTTGTTGCCCTGCTAGGACCAAATGGCGCCGGAAAAACCACTCTTGTCGAGATGATTGAAGGTATCCAGAAACCTGATAAAGGTGAAATATTCATTACGGGTAAGAAATGGAAAGGCAATGAAGATGAACTTCACAAAATAATCGGGATATCACTCCAGGAGACCAGATTTATGGATAAACTGAGAGTATCTGAAACCCTGCAGCTTTTTGCAGGCTTTTTTGAACTTGGAGTTGAGAGAGTTAATGAGATAATTGACATGGTTGGACTTGAGGAAAAAAGAAGATCATATGTAGTAAATCTTTCCGGAGGACAAAGACAGCGGCTTGCCCTTGGTATCGCTCTAATCAATAGTCCTTCAATTCTTTTACTTGATGAACCAACAACGGGACTTGATCCCAACGCCCGGCGTGAGATTTGGGAAATATTGCTGAAGCTGAAGGAGAAATCAGGAACTTCAATGATTCTTACAACCCACTATATGGAAGAGGCAGAAAACCTTTGCGATTACATAGTTATAATGGATAACGGGGTCATATTAAAAGAGGGGACAAGACATCAGCTGCTTGAGGAAGAGACTGAGGAAAAGGTTGTTGAATTCACCTCTGAAACCGGGATACTTCCTGATGACATACATTCGGCAGATCTACCTTTTACTATCCACACCGAAGGGACAAGAGACAAGGGATATGTCACACTGAATAATTTTGAAACTGATCTGCCGGCATTTTTGTCGTATCTGAAATCAAGAAGTATCAGCCTTAAACATATGGAATGCCGTCGTAAAACTCTAGACGATTTGTTTGTAGATTTAACGGGCAGGAAAATAAATGAATAAATGGCTTAGGTATAACCAGTTATGGCAGCTCACAATAGCGCTGCTCAGAGAAATAATCCGGGAACCAGGTGTCCTGTTCTGGGGAATTCTTTTCCCTATATTAATGTCTCTTGGCCTGGGAATCGCCTTTACAAAAAAAGCTGATGTTGTCCGCAAAGTTGCAGTAATTACAAATGCTGAAGCAAATACCCCTGCTGACAGTTCTCTTTCACTCAGGTCATTTCTCAGGGAAAACTGCGAAAAAAACTCAGATACAGAAAAAAATTCTTACCAGTGGAAACTACAGATAAAAGATAGCAAGCTTGGAAATTCTGTTTTTTACTTTTACAAACTGGATTGGAAACAGGCGTTGTTGTTCCTTAAAAGAGGTACAATAAATGTTATTGTCATAGAAAAAGAGGGAGAAACAGAATATCATTTCGATCCTCAAAATCCTGATGCACAACTGACTTATATTAAGCTTAACAGTATTATCGGACAAGGGAAAGTTATACCTTCTGAAACTAATCCAAATGTCAAACCTCTTACAGTTACCGGAACACGCTATATCGATTTTCTTGTACCGGGGCTTATCACTATGGGAGTGATGATGTCGTGCATGTGGGGCATCAGTTACGGCTTGATTGAAAAAAGATCAAAAAAGCTTCTGCGCCGCCTCGTGGCCACACCAATGAAAAAATCCCATTTTCTGATTGCACAAATTACTGTCAGGATAGTTATGAACTTTGTCGAATCGCTGGTGCTTTTTGTTTTTGCACTAATTGCTTTTAAAATGACAATCCAGGGAGACATCACAGCACTCATGTTGATGTTCATTGCCGGGAATTTTGCATTCGCTGGAATTGCAGTTTTTGTCTCATCACATACATCCAATACTGAAGTTGGAAACGGACTGATAAATGCCGTTGTTTTTCCCATGATGGTGCTTTCGGGTATCTTTTTCAGCTATCATAATTTCCCCGACTGGAGTATCAGTGTGATCCAGCTTCTTCCTCTTACAATTCTTACTGACGGTATCAGAAGTATATTTAATGAGGGAGCAGGGCTTAAGGAAGTTGCCTTACCAATCATAGTTCTTTCAACTACCGGAGTATTATTCTTCACTGCCGGGCTCAGAATATTCAAATGGCATTAAAATATTATTAAAGAAAATGCAACATATCTGTTTTATTTCTGTCTTTAACCGGACATTAATAAAACCTAATATAGAAGAATATGAAAAACCTTAAGTACTTAATGGTTGCTTTTTTTTGTCTGAGTATTACAGCATGCATGAATGGCCAGATCCGCAAAACAGTGTACGGGAACCATAAGGTTGTCAAAAAAGTAAGACAAGCTGACAGGTTCAACGGTGTAAGGGTAAGTTCCGGAATCGATGTATTTCTGAAACAGGGCGATAGTGAGGCAATAACGGTTGAAGCCGACGAGAATCTGCATGAATATATCCTTACCGAGGTAAGAGATGGTGTTCTGAATGTATATACTGAAGTTAATATCCGTGAAGCTGAAATGAAAAGGGTGTATGTTACCATGAAGGATATCAGTTACATCAAAACAACCAGTGCCGGAGATGTTATCGGGGAAACTCCTGTAAAAAGTGATAACATTGAACTATCAGCAAGCAGTGCCGGTGATATCAAACTCGAAGTATATGCAAAAGAAATTGAATTAAATATCAGCAGTTCGGGGGATATGACTCTTACAGGAGAGGCTGATATTCTCAATGCTGACCTCAGCAGTGCAGGCGACCTCAATGCATTCGAACTTAATGTAAAAGAAGCTGACATTTCAGCTTCAAGTGCCGGAGATGCTGATGTAAATGTTTCGGAAAAACTCACTGCCAGAGCTTCAAGTGCCGGAGATATCAATTACAGGGGTAATCCAAAATATATCGATTCACATGCCTCCAGCGCTGGCGGGATACACAAAAAATAATTATTTTTCCATATATATTTCCATCTTTATTATAAGCCGACAGGTTCATTCCTGCCGGCTTTTTTTTAACTTTGTAAAACAGAAAAATCCTTTCTAAAAATCTATTATTAAAATGAAAGAAAATATAAGCATCAACCTGAAAAATGTAAGCAGCTTTGTCTCATATGAAGAGGTTATTGCCCTTGCACAGCAATCAGTCAGACACCTTGATAGTCTCAATACCGGGACAGGAACCGGAAATGATTTTCTTGGCTGGCTCTCCCTTCCTGATGAAATTCTTCCGCAGCTTGACAGAATAGAAAAAGTTGCAAAGCACCTGAGATCGGTTTCTGATACCACTATCGTTATAGGAATCGGGGGATCCTACCTCGGCGCAAGAGCCGTGATAGAAGCTCTCTCCCATTCTTTTTCACCTTTTCTGAAAACAAAACACCATGAAATTCTTTATGCCGGGCAGAACATTTGTGAAGATTATTTATCTGATCTTCTTGAAATACTCGAAAATAGGAATTATTCAATCGTGGTGATTTCGAAATCAGGAACCACAACTGAGCCTGCCATTGCTTTCAGAATTCTTAAAGATCACCTCGAGAAAAAAGTGGGCAAGGCCATAGCTGCAGACAGGATCGTTGCTGTTACAGACAGTAAAAAAGGAGCTTTGAGAACACTTGCCGAAACGAATGGATATGAAACATTTGTAATCCCTGACAATATAGGCGGCCGCTTTTCTGTGCTGACACCTGTAGGACTATTGCCAATTGCAATCAGTGGACTGGATATCAGGATGTTAGTTAAAGGGGCAAAAGCGATGGAGGATGTAACCCGACATAATAAAAATGCTTCCTCTAATCCATCTCTGCTTTATGCAGCAACCAGAAACATTTTGCTCCAGACAGGCCGGACAACTGAAATACTTGTCGGATTCAATCCAAAATTGCATTTTTTTGCTGAATGGTGGAAACAATTATTTGGAGAGAGTGAAGGTAAGGATGGAAAAGGAATTTTCCCCGCATCAGTTGATTTCACAACTGACCTTCATTCACTGGGCCAATATATCCAGGAAGGGCAGCGAATCCTTTTTGAGACAATGATCTCCGTAAAAAACCCTAAAAAGAAGCTGACTATTCCAAAGGAACATGATGATGCTGACCAGCTTAACTATTTAGCCGGAAAAAGACTTTCAGAGGTTAATCATAATGCAGAAATCGGAACAACCCTTGCCCATAATGACGGGAATGTCCCGATCATGACTCTTACTATCCCTGAATTAGATGAATATTATGTAGGTCAGTTAAGTTACTTCTTTGAAATTGCCTGTGCCATAAGCGGATACATTCTTGATGTCAATCCTTTTGATCAGCCCGGGGTCGAAGTATATAAAAAGAATATGTTTGCCCTGCTTAATAAACCTGGATCTGAGGAGGCAGCTAAGAAAATCAGGGAGAGGCTGAAGTAAAATGTAAAATAAAAGATAAAAGGGTAAAGATAAAAGTTGAAGAGGGTTGAAGAGGTTAAAGAGTTTGAGTAAAAATATCAAACGATATTCATTATGAAAATAGAACTTAAAAAAGATTATGCATATTCTCTGATCGTACCTACCAGCATGGGAGTTCGTATCACTCCGGCAAACGGTCAGCCAGTTCATTGCAGCAACACATTTTTTATGCAGGCTACCAGCGCAGAAACCAATGTAGCGAGTATTTCATCATACCTCGGACTACCTGTTAAAGTGCTTACGATCTTTGTCAAGGACAGTCCGATAGCCAGGTTAATTAAAGATAATCTTGCCGGCAGGCACATCTTGTATGAGGGAAAAGAAGTAGAGCAGGGAGGACCATGGGGATTTCGTCATCAGTTCAATATTGCCGACACCGGCTATGGTTTACGCGGACCCAGAGTACAGAATGATCGGGCCGGTGAGGTTGGCAGAATCCTTAATGTAAAAGACTTCGACCTCGACAGGATATTCGGCAAAGAGGGTGTCCAGATACTGCATCTCTCAGGATTAATTGCAGCACTGTCGCCCGAAACAAGCATTTTCTGCCTTGAACTTGCGAGGGCAGCAAGAAAATATGGAACACGGATTTCATTCGACCTCAACTACCGGGCTTCATTCTGGAAAAGCCGCGAAAAAGAACTTGGAAATATATTTAAAGAAATAGCAAGTGTTTCTGATATCCTTGTAGGAAATGAAGAAGATTTCCAGCTTTGCCTTGGGATTGAAGGCCCGGAAGCTGGAGGTAAAGATCTTGCTTCTCAAATTGATAGTTTCAAAGGGATGATCGACCGCGTTAAGAAAACTTTCCCTGATGCCTCTGTCTTTGCCACAACCCTACGGCAGGTGATCAGCACAAATGTCCATCTCTGGGGTGCTATTATGCTTGAGGGTAAGAACTGGCATGTTGTGGAACCACGCGAAATCCATGTCCTTGACCGGATCGGAGGAGGCGATGGCTTCGTTGGCGGTTTGCTTTATGCCATCCTTAAAGAATGGGAACCTTCAAAATGGATACAGTTCGGATGGGCATGCGGAGCACTGGCTACAACTTCTGTGACTGATTATGCTCAACCTGCTGACGAAGAACAGGTTTGGAGCATTTGGAAAGGGAATGCACGAGTACAACGTTAAAATAAAAAAGGAGGCTTAATACCTCCTTTTTTTATTTCTGTTTGCCAATAAGCTTATGCCTTTTCACAAAATCATCAATAACCTGTAAAAGATTAGGGTCGCCGATTTCCTGAAGATTATAATATACTCTGGTATTGGGCTTTTTGATCTTTATTATCCTGTTCAGGTCGATGGGGGTGGCAATTATTACACTATCACAAACAGTATTGTTTATGGTTTTTTCAAGATCTTTCAACTGCTGATCTCCATAACCCATTGCTGGCAGAAGTGTTCCTATATCTGGGTATAACCTGAAAGTCTCACTAAGCCTGCCAACTGTAAATGGGCGTGGATCAACAAGTTCAGATGCTCCGAATTTACGTGCTGCAACTACACCCGCGCCAATCTTCATCTCCCCATGTGTAAGTGTTGGACCATCCTCAACAACAAGCACCTTTTTCCCTTTTATAAGAGAAGGATCATCAACTTTAATCGGAGAAGTGCCATCTACAACAATTGCTTTCGGATTTACTTTTTCAATGCTTTCCCTTACTACCTGGATAGCTTCAGGAGCAGCGCTGTCAATCTTGTTTATAACAACGACATCTGCGAGACGTAGGGTTACTTCACCAGGGTAGTATCTTAATTCATGACCAGCCCGATGGGGGTCGGTAACTGTGATCATCAGATCGGGCCTATAAAACGGGAAATCGTTGTTACCTCCATCCCAGATGATTACATCGCATCCCTTGGGATCTTTTTCGGCCTTACGGAGGATTGCTTCATAATCAACTCCTGCATAAATAACATTTCCTCTAACTAAATGAGGTTCATACTCTTCCATCTCCTCGACAGTACATTTATGCCTTTCCAGGTCTTTTATCACAGCAAAACGCTGAACTTTTTGCTCATTAAGATCACCATAAGGCATTGGATGACGTACCACAACAACGTTAAGACCTTTTTCCATGAGAAGTTCTATTACTCTCCTCGAAGTCTGGCTTTTACCACAACCCGTTCTTATTGCTCCCACGGCAATAACAGGTTTTGTACTTTTTACCATGGTGTCTGCAGGTCCCAACAAGACAAAATTAGCACCGGCAGCGTTTACAATTGCACTTACCGACATTACTTTCTGGTATGTAACATCACTGTAGGAAAAAACACATTCATCAACTTTATGTTTTTTAATAAGTTCAGGAAGATTATCTTCAGGAAAGATCGGAATTCCTTTGGGGTACAATTTGCCTGCCAGCTCTTTTGGATATTTTCTTCCGTCAATATCGGGTATTTGAGCTGCCGTAAATGCAACAACATTATAATTTTCATTGTCCCTGTAGCAGGTATTGAAATTATGAAAATCCCTGCCTGCAGCTCCGATTATAATCACATTTTTCCTGGTCATAATTCCTCTTTGTTTTGTTTACAATTTATTTGATGTTACAGACGTTTCTTTATAAAATGAAACAACAAATTTATAATTTGCATACTGAAATTCCGAACATTTCCGGGGATTTTTTAATATGTAGTTTTTCTGCTTTAATCTCCTGAATAATAATATATTAAGATGGTTTCCATTTGCCCCTGAAAACATGTTAAAGAAAATGTTTTCCATATAATTAAGGATATGGCAAATTCTTTGTACTATTATGCCATAATATGAATGTTTTAGCCCACATATATCTTTCGGGTGATTCAGATAAAATAATCATCGGCAATTACATAGGAGATTATGTAAAAGGGCGTGATTATCTAAAATATCCTGAACCAATCAGAAAAGGAATAATTCTACATCGTCATATTGATGGATTTACCGACCGTCATCCTGTGGTCCACCGCAGTAAAATATTTTTTACAAGAAAATATCATAAATATTCCGGGGTGATAACCGATATCCTTTATGATCATTTTCTGACCAAGGAATGGAATTTCTTTTCAAGAAGACCACTTGAAAGCGTAACCTATAATTTTTACAGGGCTCTTGTAAATAATTATGAAATCCTTCCTGATATTGTAAGGGAGATGATGCCTTTCTTTATAATCAATAACTGGATTGAATCCTATCAGACAAAAAACGGTATCCGTCATGTATTGAATACATTAAGCAAGCGCTCTACTCTTCCAAATGAAACAAGATTTGCAATGAGAGCCCTGAAGAAAAACTATTATTCATTGCAGGATGATTTTATGGAGTTCTTCCCTCAACTGATTGATTATGTTGAAAAGGATTTTGGGATAGAAATTTCCCACGGAATTACAATCCCATTCTGATCAAACAAGATATTCTGTTCTGCTGGCGTCCAGCCTCAGAAAAACAAACAAGAGGATCGTAAATCCCCATAATGAGCTACCCCCATAACTGAAGAATGGTAGTGGTATCCCTATTACCGGCACCAAGCCTATTGTCATTCCGATATTAATGAAAACATGGATAAAAATTATCGAAACAACCCCATATCCGTAAATCCTGGAAAAGATCGACCTTTGCCGCTCTGCCAGGATCACGAGCCGAAGTAAAAGGAATACATACAACCCTATTACTAAAAATGATCCCGCAAATCCCCATTCTTCCCCGACTGTACAGAAAATAAAGTCGGTGCTCTGAGCAGGAACAAATTTGAATTTGGTTTGTGTACCCTGCAGGTATCCTTTGCCGGTAAAACCCCCTGAACCTATTGAAATTATCGACTGGTTAACATTGTAACCTGTTCCGTGAGGATCGGATTTAAATCCGAGCATAATTTCCACCCTCTCTTTCTGATGAGGCTTAAGTAGATTATTAAAGGCAAAATCAACAGAATTTATAAAGGTAATACTTCCAAACAGAAAAAGGTAAATTATAAGTACCGTTATTGCTTTTTTATTATAAAAATAAAATGCATAAGCCAAGCCCGAAAGGATAACAGAAATAAAAATAACCAGTTCGTCACCAAGGGCTTTAATCACAAATTGATCAAGTAAATACAGTATAGCAGTTATTAATATAAAAATTCCCAGTCCTGTCACGGATAATTTCCACTTTCTTGTTGCAAACCATACCAGGATAAATGCAATAGCGATCAGGCTGATGGTGAGATAAAGGTTATTGAAAAGAAGGGTAAAAAAGAACAGAATTACCATAAGTGAACCTGAAACAAAAATATATGAACTCATCCCTTCCCTGAAGAGCACAATGAACAAAGCTAAAAAGACAACAGCGGAACCCAAATCTGGCTGCATAGCTATCAGAAGGGCGGGGAAAAGAATTATACCAGACGAAGGAAAAAACACGCGAGGTTTTTTGAGATCGTGTTTTCTTGAACTCAGGTATGCAGCAAGGGCCAGAGCTGCTCCAAACTTGGCAAATTCGGAGGGCTGTAAAGTTAGTGCTCCGATTTCAAACCACGATCTGGCTCCATTAATCTCCTTACCAAGGATCAAAACCATTATCAATAGAAGCAGAATACCACCATAAATGAAATAGGCAAAAAAGAAATAAAATCGGTTGTCGACAATAACAATAAATACAGCAAGAACAAGTGTAGCAAGAATCCAGACAAATTGCTTCCCGTAACGTTGCGAAAGGTCAAGTATTCCTATGTGTTCTTCGTTAAAAACGGCCGCATAAATATTGAACCAACCGATTATGACCATCAGCAAAAAGATCATAATCGTGATTTTATCCAGTCTGTTCCATATGTTGATGCTCCGGTTCACTTGTTCATCAGATTAAGATCAAGCATTCTCTGCTCCTGGTACTTGTTTGTAATCTCTCCTTTAAGATATTTCTCAATCATCAGGCTTGCTACAGGGGCAGCATAGGTTGCTCCAAAACCAGCATTTTCGACATAAACAGCAATCGCAATTTTCGGATAATCCTTGGGAGCAAAAGCTATAAACACAGAATGGTCTTTGCCTTGTGGATTCTGGGCGGTTCCGGTTTTTCCGCAAACGATAATATCTTTCAGCGCAGCTACTCTTGCAGTGGCACCTGCAGCGCCGTTTACTGCATCTTCCATACCAAGAACAATTTCCTCAAAATTGGTTGTATCAATATTAATTACATGTTTTGTCAAAAAACGCTGATCAATAGTCTTATTAACACCTATTGATTTGACAATATGTGGAACATAATAGTATCCCCTGTTTGCAATAGCTGCTGTCATATTTGCCATCTGCAGAGGAGTAGTCCCGATCTCTCCCTGTCCTATCGCCATCGAAATGACCGTTAGTGCTTTCCACCTGTTTTTCCCATAATACCTGTCAAAATAACCTGAAGAAGGAAGGAACCCTGGAAGTTCATTCGTAAATTCAATACCTAATTTTTTCCCAAATCCAAATTCATTCAGGTATCCTTTCCACCTTTCATATGCCTCGGAAACTGTACTATATTGAGGATTCTCTAATATTCTTCTGTAGGTCTGGCAAAAATATGAATTGCACGAATTTGAAATAGCTTTTTCAAGACTCAAAGGAGAACTATGTGAATGGCAGGCTATAAACAAATATCCATTGTTACATCCAAACAATGTGGAAGGGGTAATTACCTTTTCCTGTAATCCGATAAGTCCGTTTATAGGTTTAAAAGTAGAACCCGGCGGATATGAGGCCTGTAGTGCCCTGTTAAACAAAGGCCGCCATATTGTATCAGCATTAAGTTTTGCGAAATTTTCTGACCGTACTCTACCTACCAGCAGACCCGGGTCATAATTCGGTGATGAAACAAGAGCCAGTACTTCACCTGTTTGTGGTTCAATTGCAACAATACTTCCTGTTTTATTCTGCATTAAATGCTCACCATACTCCTGAAGATCCATATCAATTCCGGAAATGATGTCTTCACCCTGAACTGCAATTGTATCTAAACGCCCATCAGCATAAGATCCCTTTATACGGCTGTACACATCTACAAGGTATATCTTTACACCTCGTTTACCTCTAAGCTCTTTTTCATATGCTTCTTCGATTCCAAGCTTACCTATATAATCTCCCGGTTTGTAATAAGGTTCTTTTCTGATAACAGCCTCATCTACTTCACTGACATATCCCAGGAGATGTGACGCTACAGGTTTTGAATATTTCCGTAATGTCCTGGGCTGAACATAAAATCCAGGATATAAATACATCTTTTCCTGAAACCTCGCATAATTTTCTGCTGAAATCTGTTTCAGGAATACTGAAGGGGCACGGCGGGAATAGGTTAAGGCGACCTTCATCCTCTCACGGAAAGAGTCTCCGGATATTCCAAGGAGATCACAGAATTCAACAGTATCAATTCTGGTGGTCTGTGTCGGAACCACCATAAGATCATAGGCTGCCTGATTAAACACGATAAGCTTGCCGTTTCTGTCGTAGATCAATCCTCTTGCCGGATATTGTGTAATATACCTGAGAACATTATTATCAGCCGATAACCTGTATGTATCCTTAACTACCTGGATAATAAACAACCTGATCAGGAGTATTAAAGATGCAAGCACTATAAGCGCCATTATTATGTATTTCCTGTTAATGAATGCATCTTTCATACCGGATCTGTTACCGTTTTTTTCTGTAAACCTCTGCAAGAAGAATAAAAGCAATAGTAAACAATGAACTTAACAATACTCTCAGCAGGGTTCTGAAGAAATCTGCAAACCTGAATACTTCAAGGTAAAAAAGTGTTGTATGATGAATTAGAACTATAATTAAGGTATAGATGAAAAACCATCTGAATCCGTAGTTTACCATTGATAATTCCGAGCCCGATTCGTAACCATCGCGGGGGGAGATAAACCTTAGAATATATGGGCGTGAAAACCCTGCAAGAAGCGTTGCCGAAGCATGCATGCCAGGTGAACCCGAAAAGAAGTCAATGGTCAGTCCTGTCAGAAATGAAATAATAAGTAACAGCCATGCCGGTATTTCAGCAGGTAAAAGAAGTACCAGCATTATATAAACGTAGGGATTTACATATCCGCTGAACTGAATGTTGTTGAACAGCAATACCTGTAGTAAGATCAAAAAGATGAATATTAAACCGAACCTTAAAATCGAGTTAATCATTGAAATAGTTTTTCAAGTTCGTGTTGCTCCGTTTTTTTCATATTTCCAATAACCTCGACAAAATGAAGCTTTTTAAAATCGCTCAGGAGTTTCACTGTAATCTTGTAAAAATCACTACCGCTTTTTTTAAAATCACTCACTGTGCCTATCATGATCCCTTCAGGGAAAATAGCTGAATAACCTGTTGTTTCAACGGTATCCCCTTTATTTACAGTTACATGTTGGGGTATTTCATTGAGAATCACATGCCTGTAATCTCTGCCATCCCAACCAAGTGACCCAAAATATCCGTTTGATTTTATTCTTGCACTTAATTTGAAATCAAGGTTGAGAAGTGATATGGCCACGGAAAAGTTTTCGGAACAACCAACAACTACTCCGGCAACACCGCTGGTGTTTGTAACTGCCATATTAACCTGAATACCTTGCAGTTTACCTTTATTCAGTGTAAAAAAATTCTTCTGTTTATTTACTGAGTTATTTATGACCTCAGCTGTTGTATACTGATATTGTTGGTTAAACAGGGAGTCGGTGACTGAAAAAAAATGCAGATTCTCCTTTTTAGCTAACCGCTCAATGCTGTTTTTCAGTGACGTATTTTCTGAAGCAAGATTTGAGTTGATTTCACGGAGATTAAGATAGTTCCTGCTATTGTTTATTTTCTCCTCAATACCCCGTGTCAATCCCAATAGACCCTTTACAATGCGGGCATTATGATAACCATTACCAGTTGTGAGTAAAGATAAGGCTACACCTTCCAGAATAAGAAAGACAATCAGGTTATTGTATTTCACTAGAAAGTTCAGCAGATTTCTCATTCAAATTGGGAGATTATCTCATCAGGAAAGGAAATTTATCCACATTTTTCAATGCAACGCCCGTACCTCTGGCGACGGCATGTAACGGATCTTCTACCACATTGAAATTAATATTGATCTTATCGGATAATCTTTTATCGAGACCTCTGAGGAGTGCTCCTCCTCCAACAAGATAAATACCTTTGTTCACAATATCAGCATATAGTTCAGGAGGGGTTTGCTCAAGAACATTAAGAAGGGCTGCTTCAACTTTTGTCAGGGATTTATCAAGACAATAGGCTATCTCCTGGTAAGAAATTGGTATTTCAATCGGAAGAGATGTCATAATATTTGGTCCTCTCACAACAAAATCTGCAGGGGGATCATCAATATCGGGTAATGCGGCACCGACTCCGATCTTAATATCTTCGGCAGTTCTTTCACCAATTTTAATATTATGCTGATGCCTCATATACGATTGAATATCTGCTGTAAAACCATCCCCGGCGATCCTTATTGATTTATTGCAGACTATACCGCTAAGTGCAATAACTGCTATTTCTGTCGTACCTCCTCCGATATCCACAACCATACATCCTTCGGGAGCTTCCACATCAAGACCAATACCTATTGCCGCAGCCATTGGTTCATAAATCATATATACATCACGTCCTCCGGCATGTTCTGAGGAGTCGCGTACTGCACGGATTTCCACTTCAGTGCTTCCGGAAGGGATACAGACAACCATTTTAAGAGAGGGTGAAAAAAAGCGGGGCCCCTTGTTGATCAGCTTGATCATTCCCCTTATCATTAATTCTGCAGCATTAAAATCAGCTATCACCCCGTCGCGTAAAGGCCTGATAGTCTTAATATTTTCATGTGTCTTACCATGCATCTGCCGTGCAGTTTCACCTATTGCGATCAGCTTTCCGGTGTTTTTGTCAATTGCAACTATAGATGGTTCATCAACAACAATTTTGTCGTTATGAATAATGATGGTGTTTGCTGTTCCTAGATCAATAGCAATCTCCTGTGTTAAGAATGAAAATAGTCCCATTGAATGAGATAGTTAATATATTTTATGTTAATGTCTGAAATGTCTTACTCCTGTAAATACCATAGCCAATCCATGTGAGGTACAATAGTCAATCGAATCCTGATCACGAACCGATCCTCCCGGTTGCACAATGGCAGTAATACCTGCTTTATGAGCTATCTCAACACTGTCTGCAAACGGGAAAAAAGCATCAGAGGCCAGAACAGCTCCTTCCAGGTCAAATCCAAAAGATCGGGCTTTTTCAATTGCCTGTTTCAAGGCATCCACCCTCGAAGTCTGGCCAATACCACTGGCACAAAGTTGCCTATTTTTTGCAAGAACTATAGCATTTGATTTGCTGTGTTTCACAATTTTGTTTGCAAACACCAGGTCTTCAGCCTCTTCAGGCCCAGGGATCCTTATTGTAACAGGTCTCATATCGAGGGCTGATTCTGTACTGTTGTCTCTCTCCTGCCAAAGCACACCATTAAGTAACGACCTGAAATAATATTGATTTGTTATCTTCTCTTTTCTGCGCAGGATTATCCTGTTTTTCTTCTGCTTCAGAATTTCCAGAGCATTATCTGTAAAAGCCGGAGCAATAATTATTTCAAAAAAGATCTTATCAATCTCTGTTGCTGAAAACTCATCGACAGCAGCATTAGTAACTATGACTCCTCCAAAAGCTGATACCGGATCGCAGGCAAGGGCATCTTTCCATGCATCAGCCGGATTTTCCCGGGAAGCAACACCACAGGCATTGTTGTGTTTAATAATCACATAGGTTATCCCGGTAAACTCATCGATAAGAGACAGTGCTGCATCAAGATCGAGCAGATTATTATATGAGATCTCCTTCCCGTGAAGCTTATCGAAAAGCTGTTCCGGATCTCCGTAATAAATACCTTTCTGATGAGGATTTTCTCCATAACGCAGGTGATATGATGAGTTTATGCTTTCCCTGAAAGCCTCAATTCCTGCATCCCTGTTGAAATATCTGAATATCGCAGTATCATAGTGTGATGATGTCTTAAAAGCTTCTGCGGCATAAATCCTTCTGTCTGCAAGAGATGTTTTTCCTTCCTTTTCATGAAGAAGGTTCAGCAGACCAGGATACTGATCTCTCCCGGACACTATCAGAACATCATTATAGTTTTTGGCTGCAGCTCTTATCAGGGAGATCCCGCCAATATCTATTTTTTCAATTATCTCTTCCTCATTATTAACAGATTGGACTGTTTTCTCAAAAGGGTAAAGGTCAACGATGACAAGGTCTATTTCCGGTATTTTGTATTTTGCAATCTGTTCAATATCTTCAGGATTATTCCTGCGTGCCAGTATTCCTCCGAAAACAGAAGGATGAAGAGTTTTAACCCTTCCGCCAAGAATTGAAGGGTAGGCTGTCAGACTTTCTACTGTTTCAGCAGGTATACCCATCTCTTTAATAAAATTGAAGGTGCCTCCTGTAGAGTAAATCTTTACCTTTAATTCATGAAGAGTTCTGACTATTTCGTCCAATCCATCTTTGTAAAAAACTGATATTAACGCACTTTGAATTCTTTTGTCGCTCATTATCTGATGTTTATGATTGCCCCTCTCCCTTCTCTTGCAGGCGTGTAAAAATAGATATTTTTTTAATAACCTCAATATATAATATTTATGATTATCATTTTAGGATTTTCTTATCTTTGACATTCGAATTATTTTTAATAAAAAGCAGTCAGATGTTTTTCAGACTTCTTAAAGAAGGTTTCATTTTCGCTTTTAACTCTGTTATCGTTAATAAGTTAAGAACTTTTCTTTCCCTTTTCGGAATTACTATCGGCATTTTTTCCATAATATCGGTCTTCACCGTACTCGACTGGATGGAAAAATCGATCCGTGACTCCATTTCCTCTATGGGAGATAATGTGATTTATGTAAATAAATGGCCATGGGGTCTCGACCTCAATCTTAAATGGTGGGATATCATCAAATGGCCGGTAGTTTCGAAAGATGATTATCAGGCTGTTCTGAACAGATCTACAAAAACAGCAACCGCCTGTTTTTCCGTCATGCAGTCAAAACAGATAAAATACAAAAAGAATCTCGCAAATGATGCTAGGATAGAGGCAGTTACACACGAATTTGAGAATATAAGATCCTTTGAAATCGAGAATGGCCGCTATTTCTCACCTGAAGAATCGGCCTCAGGAAAAAATGTTGCCATAGTCGGGGCTGTAATTGCGGAGAGATTATTTGATAAGGCCGATCCTGTTGGTAAACAGATCACAATTGCAGGTAAAAAAACAAATGTTATCGGAGTATTTAAAAAGGAAGGTAAAGGAGGAATAAGTGATTCCGGGATGGATGAGCTAACTCTTGTTCCAATGAATTTTGCCAAAACCTTCATAAATATGAGGAATAATTTCCTTGATGCTACCCTTATGATAAAGGCAAAAGAGGGCGATCCGGTGCAGGAACTAAGTGATGAGACAATAATGATTTTAAGGGCTGCAAGAAGACTTCAACCTAATGAGATAAATAATTTTTCAGTAAACAGGGCAAGTCTTATTTCGCAGAGTTTTGACGGTGTTTTTGCAGGAATTAATATCGGGGGGTGGCTGATCGGCGGATTTGCCATACTTGTCGGTGGTTTCGGAATAGCTAATATAATGTTCGTGTCTGTAAGAGAAAGAACAAATATTATTGGTATTCAAAAAGCTCTCGGAGCTAAGCGGTTTTTTATTCTTCAGCAGTTCCTGGTAGAGTCTGTCCTCCTTTCGGTTATCGGTGGAATACTCGGAGTTATTATGATATTTATTGCAACCATTATAATAAACTACCTCTACGAACTGAATATGTATCTTACCCTTGCAAATATACTTCTTGCCATATTCATCTCAGGAATAATAGGTGTGGTGGCTGGTTATGCCCCGGCATACGCTGCAGCTAAAATGAATCCCGTGGATGCTATGGGATTCTCATTCTGAAACTTTCCTGTTCTCTTCAATCCACCTGGTCAGTTGAACAAACTGATCAACAGATAATTGTTCGGGGCGCAGATGAAATTCATGATAATTATCGGTTTTAAGATCAAAAACCGCTTTGACAGAATTTCTTAATGTCTTCCGGCGCTGATTAAAACAGGCTTTGACCACTCTGAAAAACAAAGATTCATCGCAATCCAGATTTTTAACCTCATTTCTTTTAAGCCTGATTACTCCTGATTTGACTTTTGGTGGTGGTGAAAAGACTTTTTCTGATACAGTAAATAGATATTCTGTTGAATAAAAAGCCTGAAGCAGAACGCTCAAAATGCCATATGTCTTTGATCCTGATGGTGCACAGATTCTTTCAGCAACCTCTTTCTGTAACATCCCGCAAACTTCAACAACTTTATCACGGTGATTCAGTACTTTAAAAAATATCTGTGTCGAAATATTGTATGGGAAATTCCCGATAATGGCCAGTTTGTCATCGAAACATTTATTAATGTCCAGAGCCAGAAAATCACCACCGATAATATTTTTAAGTTCAGGTATATTTATTTTCAGATAATTTATCGATTCATCGTCAATTTCGATTACCCGGAAATCAGAAAAACCTCTATCCATCAGACAAACCGTGAGGATTCCCATACCCGGACCAATTTCCAGGACAGATTTGTAACCATTACCAGTAAGTGCAGAGGCTATCTTTCCGGCAATTTTTTTGTCTTTCAGAAAGTGTTGCCCGAGCCTCTTTTTTGGTTGTACCTTACTCATTCAATTGCTATTTTTCTCTGGTCAATCCTTAAGCCTGCAGGAATTCCCTTCCGAACTTCCTCCAGATCGGGATCTTAAGAGTTTCGAGAAAGACAATAAAGCGTTTCAGCAGATTATAATATAAGGTGATAAAAAGAACAATGGTCATGATCCAGATTGCGATTATATTAAAAAAGAGAGTCCCGATCTTCAGGTTCCCTACCTGTTTGTATGGAGCATAAAAATGTGCACGTCCGAATTTTGAACCGGGTTTCATGAAAACAGGATCAGCTTTTTGAATAAACTTATCTCCGGCATCATATATTTTACTGGGAGTTAGATTGTTAAGTAGAATGTCTTCAAGATTCTCATTATAATCTTTCCCCCTCATCTTAATGAACTCCTCCTCTCCCATCTTGCCTGCAATAACTTTATATAATGAATCATGTGTATATGAGATCCGCCGGCTTTTTATTCTGAAGGAGGTACTTAGGCTATCAAGAAATAATTTTCCTTCATCAGCAATAAAATCTGTGAATCCTGCATAGTTCATTTTGTCCATCCAATTTCCGGGTTTAATCCCTGTAATGGCCGAAAGTTCATTTATATGATAATTGATTTTTTTAAAGTTCTCTTCAGTGGATTCCCGGTAATCAGGGTCTTTTCCTGCAGCCAGGCACCTGTTAACTGTAACTTTCAAAGTAGGGAGCAGAAATGAAGCGTACCAGTCATTCTGACTTATTTCCATATCATACTTGAAAAACGGCTTTTCGAATTTATTACTCTTAAACTCCTCTACCATCATTGCTTCATATGCCCAGCGTGTTACCATAATGTCTCCTATCACCGGCACATATATTTTATTGCTGATCGATTTGTGCAGGTCATCAAATTTTATCATTGCTCCTCCCAGCAGCAGCATTGGTACAAGCAGCAGTGGTATAAGTATATAAATGCTCACAGCTGTTCTCATCCCTGCCGATATATTCAAACCAAGGAGGTTTCCGAAACAAGCTGTAGAAAAAAGGATCAGCCATTGTTGAAACAGCATCCCTCTAACTTCGAGAAGGGTGTTTGCAACAAGAACAAATGACAGCGATTGTATTGCAGATAAAACAAACAGAAAATTGATCTTGGATAACAGGTAACTTGTTCTGCTTAAATTTAAAAACTTCTCCCTTTCAAGTATTTTCCTGTCCCTGAAAATCTCTTCTGCACTTACGGTCAGACCGACAAAAAGGGCAACAATAATTGACATAAAAAGAAAAACAGGATAATTCTTATTATTTGCAAAAATATAGATACTGTCTTCACTGTATTTTGACAGATAACCAAGAATCAATGCCAGAAGGGGAACTTCCAGCAGATTTATTGTCATATATTGCCTGTCGGCAAGCTTACGGATTACATTACGTTTAATAAAAGTCTTGATCTGGGCTGTCTTTTTGGGAACCCTGAAGTTGCTAGGGGGGATTGCTGATTTGGGAGATCTATCATCAAGAACCGGCATCATCTTTTTCCTGTACTTTTCGTACCATTCCTTAGGACTTATTTGTCTCTCCTTCCCTGCGAAACCTGCATTATCAATAACCTTAACCTCAACAATATGAAGTATGTTATCTGTTTCGATATTTCCGCAATTAGGGCACTCACTTTCGGCAGCATTTGCCTGGGATGTCTCTGTTTTAAAATAAACCAGTGCTTCAACAGGATCTCCATCGTATATCATATAACCACCTTTGTCAAGCAGCCATAACCTGTCGAACATTTTTAATACAGCTGATGATGGCTGGTGGATAATAGCAAAAACAAGCTTCCCGCTTAAAGCCTGGTTTTTAAGCAAAATCATTACTTTTTCGGAGTCGAAAGAGGATAAACCTGATGTTGGCTCATCAACAAACAGTACAACAGGTTCACGCATCAGTTCAAGGCCAATATTTAACCTCTTCCGTTGTCCACCACTGACTTTTTTGTTCATCGGATCTCCAACCTGAAGGTCCTTGATTTCATAAAGGTCAAGATCAAGAAGAACTTTGTCAACTGTCGCCTTCAGTTGTTCCTCAACATAATCACCAAAACATAATCGGGCATTGAAATAGAGGTTCTGATAAACTGTGAGCTCTTCAATCAGCATGTCGTCCTGTGGAACAAATCCTATAAGACCTGTCAGCTCTTCTGAATCAGAATGGATATCATAACCGTTTATATAGAGGTTTCCCTTAGCCGGCTTTATTTTACCGTTAAGCAGATTAAGCAGTGTGGTTTTACCTACTCCACTACCCCCCATTAAACCAATAAGGTTACCGGATTCAATCCTGAAACTCATTTCCCTGACACCATTATCCGAATTCTTGAAAAGGAATTCAATATCATGTCCTTCAAAAAATATCTTTTCCGGAAACTTCCTGGAGACAAACTTTTTGTAAATTCTTGAAAAATAAATCGTTTCAATACCCTGTCCCTTGATATTTACTCCCCGATCAAGCAGATAGGGTCTGCAGGCAATAATGTCGCGTCCCTTGAAATAGAGTGTAAGGGTTCCGTCATAAGTAAGGATGAGAGATCCGGTACTTTCAATATGCAGTACAAACAGGTGCCCTTTAAAACCTTTTATCCTGATATGACGCCAATTTTCATAATTAGTGTAATCATTAGCTGCCCATAGTTTCGGATTATCACTTTCGATAACAAGAATGCAATCAGGAGAAACATCATTATAGGATCTACCGATCATGAAAGCGCAGGCATTATCGTATTCCTTCTTCGAAATACTGAAAGTCCTAGCAACTATATCAATAATTGTCTTTTCCTGCTCGGAAACCAGGCCGTCTTCAAATGCAAATTCCAGGAGCTGAAGAAAAACGATCATCCGCTCCTCCAGAAACAGCCCTTTTTTAATCTGACGACAAATATTGGTAATTTGGAATGTTATGAGAGAATCTTCATCGGCAAGTTCTGCCTTGTCGACACTCTTGAGTTCATTGGAATAGAATTCCAGATTGTTTTCGAAAAGTGCATAATACTCTTCTTCAAGTTCCCTGTTAAGATATCTTCGGAGGTAACTGCGAAGAATCTTTTTACCTCTTGATGTAATACCCCCGGGATTAATCGTGGAAACAATGGCAAAAATATGAATCAGAGCAAGTAATACAGATTCCCTCATAAAGACATTAATAAAAAAAGACCGCAAAGATTATTGCTTTGCGGTCAGGCATTCATGAAAAAATTATAAAACAATTTGGGTTCTTATACCTTCAATTGCTTTTGTTATGTCCATAATGTTCCTTGTGGTCAGACTTGTTTCTAGTCCCTCGTACACTTTTTTGATAGGATCAAGTTTTTTGACGAAATCACTAACACTTGGATCATCTTTGTAAGGTTTTGTTATCTCGAGAAATAGTTCGAATGATTTCTTCTGTTCCAGTAATACCCTTGCTATACCTGCAACCTGGTATGCTGCTTCTGAAACATGTGTGGTAAGATACATTCCTTCAACCCAGGCGCCGCCTACAACGAGAAGAGCTAAAGACTGCTGATCATTCTCGCTCAGATACCCGTACGTATTGTTGAAAGCATCCGTAAGTATCTTTACAAGCTCATCCCTGTTATCAAAATTCTTCTTAATCTGATCATATAAGGTTTCATCATAAATCTTCGCCATGTTAAGTTCATTTGCAAGAGACCTTATAGCACTCAGATAGTTAATCACTTCCTGTTGAATATTATAAAGAGTTGCATAACTCAGATCAGCACCAAATACTCCAATATTGACAGCACGTTTGGTACTGCTGAAATATTTTTTTGAGTTCTCCACAGGATTTGAAATCCCTATAATGTAACCAACTTCAAGCTCTGAAAGCATTTTAATAACTTGGGCTGATGTAGGTAAGGGATAAACATTTTTTCCAATCTCGGTTTCAATTGTCTTAACCTGTTCCAGTTCAACTTTTTTCTGTTCCTTATTGGCAGTTCTGTTTTTACAGGAATTACACCCTGTAAGACCTAAGATCAACATTGGAATAATAACAACTGCTATAGCCTTTTTCATTGTAAGTTAGTTTAAATTAAATATCAGTCAAAAACGCCTATAAAAATAATAAATAATATTAAAATAGCTTCTTCGTCTTCATCTATTTTGAATATTTCAGGAGACTTTGTCATTTTAATAACGTAAAATCCCGGGTATATGTTCAAAATGCAATGTCTTGCATTCTTCAGAAACCTACCTGCACTGTCATCAATTTTTATTTATCTTTAAGCCCCTGAAATAATACCATTTTTGATGAAGTGGAATTTTGATGAAACTATTTCAAGGGAGGGAACCAGCTGCGTAAAGTACGATCGGAGAAAAGATACATTTGGCATCAGGGATGTCATTCCTATGTGGGTTGCCGATATGGATTTCAAAACCCCTGATTTTATTGTAAAGGAGCTTCAAGGCCGCCTTAATCATGAGATATTTGGTTATTCATTCCGTCCGCCTGAGTACTTCAATTCAATAACTGCCTGGCAATTTGAGAGACATAACTGGAAAATTGAAAAAGAGTGGATCTGTTTTTGCCCGGGGATTGTTCCTGCTTTGAATTTATGCACTTTGGCTTTTACCCTGCCTGGCGATAAAATAATAGTTCAGCCCCCGGTATATTTCCCTTTTTTCTCGGCAGTTGAAACGCATGGGCGTAAACTGATATATAATCAACTGGCAGAATCCGACGGAAATTGGAAAATGGATTTTGATTCCCTGATCAGCAGCATCGACGAAAAAACAAAAATGATTATTATTTCAAATCCTCATAATCCTGTCGGAAGAGCATGGATCCCCGGGGAACTTAATGAACTTGCTGATATATGTCTTAAGAATAAAATACTGATTCTTTCCGATGAAATACATTGTGATCTGGTTCTTCCAGGATTTAAACACACATCTGTGGCAGCTCTTTCTGAAAAAATTGCTGACATTACAATCACCTTTATATCTCCCAGTAAAACCTTCAATCTGGCAGGGCTTTCAACATCTTCTGTTATTATATCCAATCCTGATTTAAGAAAAACCTTTACCAGAATAGTTGATAACCTGCACATCGGTAATGGTAACATCTTCGGGACCACAGCATCAATTGCTGCTTATTCTTATGGTCATGGCTGGCTTGAGGAACTCCTTACTTATATCGATAGTAATGTTGACTACGTTGTTGAATATTGCAGGAAGATGATCCCAGAGATAATTCCTGTCCAGCCTGAAGCTACTTACATGATCTGGCTCGACTGCCGTAAATTGGGAATGGCCGGAAAAGAGCTTCAGTACTTCTTTATTACTTCGGCAGGAGTAGGGATGAATGAGGGTTCCGGCTTTGGACCCGGAGGTGAGGGATTTATGAGAATGAATCTTGCAGCTACACATCAGACAGTGATTAAAGCAATGGAACAGATCGAAAAAGCTGTTTCAACGATCAGATAAGCAGAAATATCCGTAATAAATGGAAAACAGAATACAGGTACGGTTAACTCTTGAAGATGGCACAGTATATTATGGCCGGTCGTTCGGAGCTCAGCTGGCCTCAGCCGGAGAGGTGGTTTTCAACACTGCGATGACAGGTTATCCCGAGAGTCTGACAGATCCTTCTTATCGTGGCCAGATCCTTTGTCTGACCTATCCACTGGTGGGTAACTACGGCGCCCCCGGAAAAAGTGAAGAAAATGATCTTTACCGTTTTTATGAATCATCTTCCATTCATATCTCGGGACTTATAGTTTCTGATTATTCATTTGAATACAGTCACTGGAACGCAACCGAAAGCCTCGATGAATGGCTTAAAAGGAATAATGTACCGGGGATGTACGGAATTGATACACGTGCCTTAACAAAAAGGATCAGGGAAAAAGGGGCAATGCTCGGAAAGGTTGAACCGGAAGGAACTGAGACCGGTTTTTATGATCCCAACAAAGTAAACCTTGTCGCCGAGGTCAGCACACATGAGAAAAAAATATATGGTACAGGAAAATACAGGATACTTCTTGTAGATTGTGGTGTAAAGTACAACATTATAAGAAATCTCCTGAAACGGGATACGACTATAATCAGAGTTCCCTGGGACTATGATTATCATAAAGAAGAATATGACGGATTGTTCCTTTCCAATGGGCCAGGTGATCCCAAGATGTGCGACATAACAATTGAAAATATAAAAAAATCATTCACCGGTAGTAAACCGGTTTTTGGGATATGCCTGGGGAACCAGCTGATGGCACTTGCCTCGGGAGCAGACACTTACAAGCTTAAATATGGTCACCGGAGTCATAATCAGCCTGTTATTCAGTTTGGAACCGAAAAGGCATATATTACTTCGCAGAACCATGGATTTGCAGTTGATAACAAAACTCTGGATAACGACTGGGAACCGCTTTTCATTAATCTTAATGACAATACAAATGAGGGGATGATACATAAAACCAAGCCATTCTTTTCAACCCAGTTTCATCCTGAAGCTTCAGGTGGTCCCACTGATACAGATTATCTGTTTGATATTTTTATCGATAATATTAAAAAAGTCAACCCCTAAATCCCCCGCATCATCTTTTCTGCCATTTCTGTTGCAGATTTACTATTAAAACATTTCATCCTGTTCCCAAAAATTTCTGATATCTCCTTATTGCAAAGGTTTCCTATGCTGCCTTCATGCGTATATTCCGATAAAGATGTTCTTGCAAATGATCCGTTTTTAACCATCTCAGAAACAGTCTTATATGCATCCCTGAAAGGAATGCCTTCCTTAACCAGGCGGTTTACTTCTTCAGTACTGAAGATATTATTATATATGGGATTTTCAGTAATATCCCTACGTATCTTAATATTATCAAGCATCAGCAGGCAAACCTCAATACAAGCTGTCAATTCCACGAAAGCATTGAAAATAAGTTCTTTTAGCAATTGAAGGTCCCTGTGATACCCGGATGGTAGATTACTGGTGAGTATGGATATCTGGTTTGGTAAAGCCTGAACTAAATTCATCCGGCCTCTCACCAGCTCAAATACATCAGGATTTCTTTTCTGAGGCATTATACTTGAACCTGTTACAAATTCATCCGGGAAATCGATGAACCTGAATTCGGAACTCATATAAAGACAAACCTCCATTGAGAAACGAGACAATGTCTGGGCAAGTGATGCCATTGCTGATGCTACTGCAAGTTCAACCTTACCCCTGCTCAGACTTGCATATGCAGAGTTATATAACAAGTCATCGAATTCGAGAAGCTCTGTAGTCAACTTCCTGTTCAATGGCAGGGTAGTGCCATATCCTGCTGCTGATCCCAGGGGATTCCTGTTATTGAGAGCCCGTGCACCTGAAAGCAGAAGAATATCATCAGCCAGACATTCGGAGTAAGATCCGAACCACAAACCAAATGACGATACCATGGCCGGTTGCCAGTGAGTATAGCCAGGCAGGAGAATTTCCCTGTACTGTTCACTTAGTGACTGAAGCTTAATAAAAAGTTTCCGGACCAATATTGCCAGATTATCAATCTCCTCCCTTGTATAAAGCCTGATATCAACAAGCACCTGGTCATTTCTTGATCTTCCTGTGTGTATTTTTTTCCCGGCAGGGCCCAGAATTGAAGTCATTTCCTTTTCGATCTGAGAATGGATATCCTCAATATCATTTTCGATTACAAAATGACCCTCCTTTTCCCTGACAAAAAGAGAATCCAGGGTTTTTAATAGCTCCCTTTTCTCATTATCCGGAATTAATCCAACATTTTCCAGCATTATGACATGAGCCATTGAACCTACAATATCCCATTTTGTAAGTGACAGATCAGTTTTACGGTCTTTGCCTGACGTAAATTCAATAATTGAAGGTTCGGGGGTTACCCCTTTCTCCCAGAGTTTCATATTTTTTGATTTTAATTATGTTTAATGAACCTTCAATCCTTATCACTTCTCTTTTTTCTTACTTGCTTCAACAATAGCCCTGTGAGCCATAAGTCTGATTGCATTTATTCTTATGAATCCCCTGCTGTCAGTCTGATCAAAGCCTCCCTCAATATCCATACTTGAAAGATTCTTATCATATAAAGAAGAAGGAGATTCACGACCTTCAATCATCACATTACCCTTGTAAAGACAGAGATGAACACTTCCATCTATAAGTTCCTGACTCTTTTCAATAGCTGCCATGAGGAAGTCCATTTCAGGACTAAACCAGAAACCATTGTAAATCAGTTCAGCAAACTTGGGAGTAAGCATATTTACGAGCCTCATTACTTCCCGGTCCATTGCTATCCCCTCAATATCTTTATGCGCAATATGCAACACAGTGGCTGCCGGCGTTTCATAAACACCCCTCGACTTGATCCCAACGAATCTGTTCTCCACCATATCGAGCAAACCGATACCATTCTTCCCTGCAAGTTCATTGAGATAGGTGAACATTTCATAAGATTCTTCTTTTACGGTTCCGTCATCTTTATTAACTACCTTTACCGGTATTCCGTTCTTGAAATGAATTACAATTCTGGTTTCTTTGTCGGGTGCATCCTGAGGCATCACCATCTTCTGAAGCATGTTTTTCTGCATTGAGAACATGGGATCCTCAAGAATCCCTGCTTCATGGCTTATGTGCATAAGGTTATCATCCTCACTATAAGGTTTGTCGATGCTGGCCTTAACAGGTATCTTTTTCTCTGAAGCATATTTCAATAGATCTGTCCTTCCTTTGAAAGTTTCAAGAAACTCCTTGTCTTTCCATGGAGAAATGACTTTAATATCCGGTTTTAAGGCGTAGTAGCAAAGTTCAAACCTTACCTGGTCGTTGCCTTTCCCTGTTGCACCATGAGCAACAGCAGTAGCTTGCTCCTTAATGGCAACCTCAATCTGCTTCATAGCTATCAGAGGTCTGGCAAGAGCGGTGCCGAGCAGGTACCTGTCCTCATATATTGCATTTGCCATTATTGCCTTAAGAACATAATTATCAATAAATTCCTTCTTAAGGTCAGAGATTATCACTTTTGAAGCTCCGAGAAGTAATGCCTTTTTTCTGCATTCTTCAAAATCGTCTGCCTGACCAACATCTGCAACAAAAGCGATTACATCATAATTTTTTTCAATTAACCATTTAAGTATCACTGAGGTATCTAATCCACCACTATATGCGAGAACAACTTTTTCTTCCATTATTAATTATTTTTTATGCAATAAAATTTTTAGTATATAATCTGCCTTTATTAATCAAAAGTCTTTTTTATTTCTTTTTTATCTGTTTGTGCAAACCGGGAAGAACCAATTCGAGACAGGTATGAACCTGCTGAAGTGTTATGTCATCCCGCGGTATAACCAGTATTGTATCATCACCTGCGATAGTGCCTGCTATTTCGTAGCGGCCGGCGTTATCGATATAATATGCCGTAGCATTTGCATTTCCGGGAATTGTCCTGATTACCATAAGCCCTTTTGCCTCAACTATCTCCCGTATCACAGGTACTATATTTAATTTTATTCCTGAATCCGGTGAAAGTCTTTTATTTTCGGTGAGAGAATACCGGTAACCGCCGGTCCCGTCCGGAACCCTGCTAACCCCTAATTGCCTTAAATTGCGGGATAACGTAGCCTGTGTACAGATTATCCCTTTCCCTTTCAGTTTTTTAAGTAACCCATCCTGCGATGTAATAATTTCCTCGGCAATTAATTTTTCAATTGCCAGAAGCCTTTTTGTTTTTTGCATATTTATTCATTTACTTTGCAAATATATACACTTTATAATAATTACAAACCATATTTGAAAATTTATTCTATTTTTGAGAAGTAAATTCCTGCGATGAAAGATGAAATTAAAAAGGTGATTATCCTTGGCTCGGGAGCGCTGAAAATCGGGGAAGCAGGTGAATTTGATTACTCCGGGTCACAAGCTCTTAAAGCATTAAAAGAGGAAGGGATCAAAACTGTTCTTATCAATCCCAACATTGCAACTGTTCAGACATCTGAAGATCTTGCCGACAAGATATATTTTCTTCCTGTTACTTCATATTTTGTTGAAAAAGTGATAGATAAGGAACGCCCTGATGGTATTCTTTTATCTTTTGGCGGACAAACAGCACTCAATTGCGGAACGGAATTGTTCAGGGCAGGTGTTTTTGAAAAATATGTTGTAAGGGTATTAGGCACTCCTGTTAAAGCCATAATAGATACCGAGGATCGTGAACTTTTTGTCAGAAAACTGGAAGAGATGGATGTTAAAACACCACGGAGTATTGCAGTATCTGGAGTTGAAGAAGCAGTATCTGCTGCCGGAAAGCTTGGATTTCCTGTAATCATCAGGGCTGCATATACCCTTGGCGGGCAGGGAAGTGGTTTTGCTTCAGGGATTGATGAACTTAGAATACTTGCATCAAAAGCTTTTTCCTATACTAGCCAGATACTTGTCGAGGAATCGCTGAAAGGATGGAAAGAGGTTGAATATGAGGTAGTCAGGGACAAATACGATAATTGCATAACAGTATGCAACATGGAAAATTTTGATCCACTGGGTATCCATACTGGAGAAAGTATAGTCGTTGCCCCTTCTCAAACCCTTACTAACAGTGAATATCATAAGCTCAGGGAACTTTCGATCAGGATAATCAGGCATATTGGAATAGTTGGCGAATGCAATGTACAATACGCCCTGTCTCCCGATTCTGAAGATTACAGAGTAATTGAGGTTAATGCCAGGCTATCACGGTCAAGTGCACTCGCATCAAAAGCAACGGGTTATCCTCTTGCTTTCATTGCTGCAAAGCTTGGAATTGGATATGGCCTTCACGAGTTAAAAAATTCGGTCACTAAAAATACGACTGCATTTTTTGAGCCAGCCCTGGACTATATAGTATGTAAGATCCCCCGATGGGATCTTAATAAATTCGAAGGTGTTTCACATCAGATTGGCAGCAGTATGAAGAGTGTGGGAGAGGTAATGGCCATCGGAAGAACCTTTGAAGAGGTCATTCAGAAGGGTCTAAGAATGATCGGGCAGGGAATGCATGGATTTACGGGAAACCGCAATCTTGATTTCAAGGATATTGAAAAGGAGCTCTCTGAGCCTACTGATATGAGGATATTTTCAATAGCTGAAGCTCTTGAAAAGGGAATGCCCATTAACAGAATATATGAACTGACAAAGATCGATAAATGGTTCCTTTTTAAATTAAAAAACATCATCAATATTAAAAATGATCTCTGCAAATACAATACACTTGAATCGATCCCTGATGAGTTGCTTTCCCATTCCAAGATAAACGGATTCAGCGACTTTCAGATCGCAAGACATGTACTGAAATCGGGAGCTCCCAATATCAACGATGATCTCATGAAAGTCAGAGATCACCGGAAATCACTGGGAATAGTCCCCTACGTGAAACAGATCGATACTCTTGCAGCAGAATACCCCGCAATAACCAATTACCTCTATCTGACATACAGCGGTTCTGAACACGATATTTCATTTGAAAATGATCAAAAATCTATTATTGTTCTGGGATCAGGGGCGTACAGGATTGGTTCAAGTGTTGAATTCGACTGGTGTTCAGTAAATGCAATAGATACTATTAAAAAAGAGGGATTAAGATCGGTGATGATAAACTACAATCCCGAAACTGTCAGTACCGACTATGATATTTGTGACAGGCTTTATTTTGATGAACTGACTTTCGAAAGGGTTATGGATATTATTGACCTTGAAACTCCGGGAGGAGTTATTGTGTCGGTAGGTGGTCAGATCCCGAATAACCTGGCAATGCGCCTTTATAAAGAGAAAGTTCCGGTATTGGGAACCTCTCCTGTTTCGATTGACAGGGCTGAAAACAGGCATAAATTTTCGCATATGTGTGATACTCTTAAAGTTGACCAGCCCAGATGGAAAGAACTTTCATCTATCGAGGATATCTTTGAGTTTGTGGACCGTATCGGATTCCCGGTTCTGATAAGACCTTCCTATGTATTATCAGGGGCGGCAATGAATGTCGTATCAAATAAAAATGAATTGTCACATTATCTTGAACTGGCAGCCCGGGTTTCAAAACAATATCCTGTTGTGGTTTCAGAGTTCATCGAAAATGCAAAAGAAATTGAGATCGATGCCGTAGCGAGGGAAGGAGAAATGATGGCTTATGCAATAAGCGAACATGTCGAGTTTGCAGGAGTTCATTCAGGAGATGCCACAATGGTATTTCCGGCCCAGAAGATATATTTTGAAACCGCCAGACGCATCAAACGTATTTCACGGCTGGTTGCGAAGGAGCTGAATATAACCGGACCCTTCAATATACAATTCCTTGCAAAAGACAATGATATTAAGGTAATTGAATGTAATCTGCGGGCAAGCCGCAGCATGCCTTTCGTATCAAAAGTCCTGAAGACAAACCTCATCGAACTTGCTACAAAAGTAATGCTCGGGATACCGGTCGAAAAACCTCATAAATCAGTATTTGATCTAGATTATGTAGGTGTAAAAGCCCCTCAGTTCAGCTTTTCACGTCTCGCAAAAGCAGATCCGGTACTCGGAGTTGATATGTCATCTACCGGGGAAGTAGGATGTATTGGTGAAGGATTCTATGAGGCTATCCTAAAGGCTATGTTTTCAGTTGGTTACAGGATCCCGAAAAAAAGTATCCTCCTTTCTACAGGTCCGGCCCGTTCAAAAGTAGAACTTCTGAACAGTGCCAGAGCCCTCTGCGAAAAAGGACATAAGCTTTATGCAACCAGGGGTACTCAGCAGTTCCTTAAAAATGCCGGTGTTGAAGCTCATGTGGCATACTGGCCCGATGAGAATAAATCACCAAACACGATAGAACTTATAAGATCGCGAGAGGTTGACCTTGTCGTTAATATCCCGAAAGATCTCAGCCCCTCCGAATTGAATAACGACTATTCAATAAGAAGGAACGCAGTGGATTATAATGTTCCTCTCCTTACCAATGCACGGCTTGCAAGTGCTTTTATTCTTGCCTTCTGCAGGATGAATATGGACGATCTGGCAATAAAGAGCTGGGACGCGTATAAATAAGATCTGGAGAAAGGGAGAGTGGGAGAAAGGGAGAAGTTTAAAAGAAGAAAAACCTAATTCCATTTACATGTTAAATCGATTACTAATATGATAACCATAAGAAAAGCAACATCCTCCGATGCAGCTGCGATAATTGATTTCCAACAGAAAATGGCCTGGGAAACAGAACAGATGAATCTTAAGTCTGAATTAATAACCAAAGGTGTCGATGCAGTTTTTCAGAATCCGGCTCGCGGGCAGTATTATATTGCTGATAATGAAGGTACTGTAGTCGCCTCCATGCTGATTACTTATGAATGGAGCGACTGGCGGAACACTGATGTCTGGTGGTTTCAGTCGGTTTATGTTCTGCCAGCTTACCGAAGAAGAGGAGTTTTCAGATCAATGTACTCTTACATTAAAAGTGAAGCAGATAAACAGGGAATTGCAGGGCTCCGTCTATATGTCGAATCAAATAATACACGAGCCCGTAAGACATATGAAGCTCTGGGAATGAGCAGCGAGCATTATAAAATGTACGAATGGCTTAAGGATCAGTAAATGCAATGGCTCACATTAATACTGATCCTCCCATATTTCTTTCTTCTACTGAAGATCTACAGAAATCTGCGTAAAATCAGACCTTTCTCTTTCAGGAGAAACAACGGATTTTTCGTAACGGTCATAATAGCCTGCCGTAATGAGGATGAAAATATTATACCGTTCTTGCAGAATATCTCTCAACAGGATTATCCTGCTGCTTATTTTGAGGTAATAATTGTTGACGATAATTCAGTCGACAGAACGTTTGAAATTGCCTCAGGCTTCATGGGGATGGAGAATCTGAAAGTAATAAAAACCAATGGAAAAGGCAAAAAAACAGCGATCAGAACTGGAGTAGGAGCTTCATCAGGAAGCCTGATAATAACGACCGATTGCGACTGCCTTATGGGGGAGAAATGGATCAGCACCATTGTTGCATTCTATAATGAAAATAAACCTGATATGATTATCTGTCCGGTAACCCTCAAAAGCAAACCAGGTTTTTTCGGAAGGTTCCAGGAGCTTGAGTTTCTCAGTTTGCAGGGAGTATCAGCAGGCTCAGCCATTGCGGGAATGAGTTCCATGTGTAACGGGGCAAACCTTGCTTTCACCAGGGAAGTATATCTTGAACATTCAGAAAATCTTCATTATGAGATAGCCTCAGGCGATGATGTTTTTTTTCTGCATAGTCTTAAAAAAGCTAAAAGATCAAAAATAATGTGGCTGGAATCGCCCGAATCGATAGTCACTGCATCTCCGGCAAAAACAGTAATGTTGTTCCTGAATCAGAGAAGGCGATGGATTTCAAAAGGTTACTCATACAATGATAAATTTACTGTTGCACTTGCAATTGTAACATTTGTTACAATTGTTGTAATGATGTTATTATTGATTGCAGGCTTACTTGTAACAGAGTTTTTATGGATTTTTATTGTGGCCTTCGCATTAAAATCAGTGCCTGACTTTCTGATTCTATTTAATACTACATCCAGGTATGACAAAAGAAGGCTGATGAAATGGTTTTTACCTTCCCAGGTAATTTATCCTTTTTATGTTCTTGCCGTGGTTTGTTATTCCGTGATAACCGGACGGAGATCATCTTTCTAATTCCCCATCTCTGAAAGGAATTTAATCCTCATCAGTCTGATCTCCTCTTCTTCGAACTCATTCCCCAGTTCTTTAATGGCATCCTCAAGGGAGTCAGATTCAGCCTCTTCCCTGAAGTATGAGTATATGTCATGTTGTCGCTCCTCATCAATTACCATATTAATATAATAATCGAGGTTTATCCAGGTTCCGGAATTTACTATAGCTTCTATTTCGGAAGTCAGTTCATTCATTTCAAGTCCCTTTGCTTCAGCGATATCTTCCAGAGATCTTTTCATATCGATGCTCTGGATAATATAAACCTTTATGCCTGATTTATTAACAACAGATTTAACCACCATGTCGAGTGGTCGAATAATCTCTTTCTCTTCAACGTATTTTTTAATAATCTCCACAAATTCAATACCGTATCTTTGTGCTTTCCCTGTTCCTACTCCTGAGATATTCTGAAGTTCATCGAGAGTTATCGGATATTGTATTGCCATATCCTCCAGGGATGGATCCTGAAAGATGACAAAAGGAGGGACATCTTTATGCTTCGAAATTTTCTTACGCAGATCCTTCAGGATGCTGAAAAGTTCCTCATCAACTGCAGCCGTTCTGGCTCCAAAGGCATTCTCTTCATCAGTTGTATCAGCATAATCGTGATCTTCAGCGAGCATGAATGAAGTCGGATTTTCAAGAAACTCCATACCTCTCTGCGTCAACTTCAAAAGTCCATAATTCTCGATATCCTTTGCAAGAAACTTTGCGATCAGTGCCTGCCTTATAACCATATTCCAGAATTTCTCATCCTTCTCCTCTCCAATTCCGAAAAATTCGATCTTATGGTGCTTATAGGATTTTATTGCTGATGTAACCTTTCCCGAAAGTATATTTGCAATATGGTCAGCCTTAAATTTTTCCTTTACAGCAAGAATAGTTTCCAGGACATTCACGACAGCATCACTGCCTTCAAATTGTGATTTGGGATGAAGGCAGTTGTCACAAGCCTCACAGTTTTCCTTCGGATACTCTTCCCCGAAATAATGAAGTAATAGTTTCCTGCGACAAACCGATGATTCAGCATATGATACGGTTTCAAGAAGAAGTTGTTTCCCGATTTCCTGTTCCGCAATTGGTTTCCCCTGCATAAATTTCTCAAGCTTCATTATATCGTTGTAACTGTAATAGGCAATACAGTTTCCTTCCCCGCCGTCACGGCCGGCACGTCCTGTCTCCTGGTAATATCCCTCAAGGCTCTTTGGAATATCATAATGGATCACAAACCTGACATCGGGTTTATCAATTCCCATTCCGAAAGCTATGGTTGCCACTATTATATCGGCCTCCTCCATCAGGAACTTATCCTGGTTTGAGGTGCGGGTGGCTGAATCCATGCCTGCATGGTATGGTAAGGCTTTAATGTTATTAACCTTCAACACTTCGGCTATCTCCTCAACCTTTTTACGGCTAAGACAATAAATGATTCCTGACTTCCCGGAATTATTTTTTATATACTTAATGATCTCTTTTGTGACATCCTGTTTCGACTTTACCTCGTAATAAAGGTTAGGCCTGTTAAATGACGATTTGAAAACATCTGCATCGAGGATCCCCAGGTTTTTCTGAATATCATGCTGGACTTTCGGGGTGGCTGTTGCAGTAAGGGCAATTATAGGCGAACGGCCGATAGTGTCAATTATTGGCCTAATCCGTCGGTATTCAGGCCGGAAGTCGTGGCCCCACTCTGAAATACAATGTGCTTCGTCGATAGCATAAAATGATATATCAATCTTCTTAAGAAATTCTATATTCTCCTCTTTTGTAAGGGATTCCGGTGCAACATAAAGAAGCTTGGCCTTACCTGATAAAACATCATTTTTGACTCTTGTACTCTCAGTTTTTGTCAAAGAAGAATTCAGAAAGTGGGCAACATCGTCATCAGTGCTGAAGTTACGCATTGCATCCACCTGGTTTTTCATAAGTGCTATAAGTGGGGAAATTACAATGGCTGTTCCGGTTTTCATAACTGCCGGTAGCTGGTAACAAAGGGATTTCCCGCCTCCGGTCGGCATGAGTACGAATGTGTCACGGCCAGCCAAAACATTGCTTATTATAGGTTCCTGGTTCCCTTTGAAGGTGTCGAAACCGAAATACTTTTTTAAATAATCATGTATTGTTGAATCAATCTTCATTTTCTTACCAGAATGATTATTTTACCCGATTGCAAAGTTTTATTCTTTACAGTTTATATAAAGTTAAATAATTTATTAATCAAATACCAGATTTTATTTTTTTATTAACAAAAACGAAATAATAAAATTGTGCTATGGTAAATCTTTTATCGGCTAAAAAATGATATTGTTTTGCAGAATAAGATTTATCATCTTTACAGGCTGTAATTTTAAATAAATTAATCTTTTGCATTGATGGCATTAAAGTGGAAAAAAGGTAAGAACGGAGCGGGTGAGATGTCATTTCTTGAGCATCTCGAGGAGTTGAGGTGGCATATAATCCGTTCAATACTTGCAATTGTTATTCTTATGATTGTGGCTTTTATTTTTAAAAACTTCATTTTCGACAAGGTCATTCTGGCACCAAAAGATCCTGACTTCTTTACTAACCGTATCCTTTGCCAGCTTGGTGAATTTCTGAAAGCGAAATTCATGAAAACGAATATTCTGTGTATAAATACAAAACCTTTAAATCTTATAAACATTAAAATGGCCGGGCAGCTTACAACCCATATAACTGTGGCAATGGTGACTGGAGTAATTTTTGCATTTCCCGTTATATTATGGGAATTCTGGAAGTTTTTCAAACCAGCACTTCATACCAACGAAAGGCAACATGCCAGAGGAGCTGTTTTTGCTGCGTCATTGCTTTTTTTCACCGGTGTTGTTTTTGGATATTATATGCTTGCGCCCCTTTCAATCCATTTTCTTAGTTCATACCAGATTAGTCCTGACGTAGTAAATCAGATAAATATAAGGTCATATATCGGTACTCTCACATCAATCTGTCTGGCTACCGGACTTGTTTTTGAGCTTCCAATCATTACTTTTTTCCTTACCAAGATCGGGATAGTTACACCAGCATTTCTTAAAAAATACAGGAAACACGCAATTGTTGTAATATTTATTATTGCTGCAATAATTACTCCGCCGGATGTTTTTTCACAGACGCTTGTAGCCATTCCATTATTGGTGCTTTATGAGGTTGGGATCGTAATATCAAAAAGGGTTATGAAGCAGAAAGAAAAGATAAGGAATGAGTTCATGAATGAAGGTTCTTCAGCTGAGACTGAAGAAGCCACCAGCTAAATCAGAGATGAAATTATATACTGAAAATCTTGTAAAAAAGTACCGCAACAGAACTGTTGTCGATCATGTTTCAATCGAAGTTGAACAGGGGGAAATTGTAGGTTTACTGGGACCTAATGGCGCCGGAAAGACTACATCCTTTTATATGATCGTCGGACTTATCAGACCAAGAGAAGGTAAGATATTTCTTGATGAAGAAGAGATAACTTCATTACCTGTATACAAACGTGCAAGGCGTGGTATCGGATATCTTGCCCAGGAAGCCTCTGTGTTCAGGAATCTATCTGTTGAGGATAATATAAGAGCAGTTCTTGAAATGTCAGGATTCCCGAAAGCAGAACAGATGGAAAGACTCGAGACACTTCTGAATGAATTCGGACTTCAGAAAATCAGGAAAAACAAAGGTATTCAGCTTTCAGGAGGGGAGAGAAGAAGAACGGAGATAGCCCGGGCACTTGCCCTTAAACCGAAGTTTATTTTGCTTGATGAACCATTTGCAGGTGTTGATCCTATTGCTGTTGAAGATATACAGGATATAGTCTCTAAACTAAAGGGGAAAAATATTGGAATTCTGATCACCGACCATAACGTACACGAAACACTTTCCATTACCGATCGCGCTTACCTGCTTTTCGAAGGACGTATCCTGATGTCCGGAACCTCATCGCAACTTGCTGAAGATGAGCATGTAAGAAAAGTCTATCTTGGAAAAAACTTCGAACTTCGCAAGTAATTGCCTCTGTTTGTTTTAATAATATTTTTCTATATTTTTGCGTGAATTTTAAGCGGATGTGTCGTAATTGGTAGCCGAGCAAGACTTAGGATCTTGTGTCTTAATGACGTGGGGGTTCGAGTCCCTTCATCCGCACAAATAGACAAACCGCCTGTAACGATCATTCAGTGTGCGTTTTGGCGGTTTTTTAAATATTCAATAAACTTCTTGAAAATGAATATCATCAGGGAAAACATCAACGATCTGAATGCTGTTTTAAAAGTACAGGTTGAGAAGACTGATTATGACGAAAAAGTTGAAAAAGTTCTGAGAGACTACCGCAAAAAGGCAACCGTTAAAGGATTCCGCCCGGGAATGGTGCCAATTGGTCTGGTAAGGAAAATGTATGGTAAAGCAGTACAGATCGACGAAATCAACAAAATTGTAACTGAGGGCATTCAGAAATATCTGACTGACGAAAAACTTGATATCCTTGGAGATCCTCTTCCTAAATCTGATCACCAGGATAAAATTGACTTTGATAAACAGGAATCATTCACTTTCTCTTTTGAACTCGGGCTGGCTCCTCTCTTTGAACTTAAACTCAGCAAAAAAAATAAGGTGATCTATTATGAGATAGCGGTAGATGAAAAAATGAAAAACGATTACCTTGAGAATTACACACGTCGCTATGGTCGATTCAGTAAAGCTGACCTTTCCGAGGAGAAAGATATGCTGAAGGGTAAAATTGAAGCTCTTGATGAAAGCGGAAATCCTCTGCCTGATGGTATGTTTGCAGATGATACTACCCTTGGAATAGATGTTATCAAGGATAAGAAGATCAAAAAACTGTTTATTGGGAAAACGGATGCTGATACTATTGATTTCGACCTGAGAAAGGCACTTCCAAACGATTTTGAAATAGCCGGCTTACTGAAGAAACAGAAGGATGAGGTTATTAGTGTTAAAGGAAACTTCAGGTTTACAATCAATGAGATAAGCCGTTTCCATCCGGCAGAAACAGGGCAGGAATTATTCGACAGAATTTACGGAGAAGGAGTTGTTTCTACTGAAGAAGAATTTTTGAAGAAGATTGAGGATGAGATCACAACAAACCTGCGACAGGAAAGTGATTATAAATTGTCGCTCGACATCAAGAATCTTGCTATTGAAAAAACTGATTTCCAGCTTCCTGAAGATTTCCTGAAAAAATGGCTTTTGAAAGTGAATGAAAAAACAACTGAAGAACAGATCGAGAAAGAATTTGACTCATTCAGGCATGACCTTAAATGGCAGCTGATCAGGAATAAGATTGCAAAGCAAAATGAAGTCAGAATAACAGAGGAAGAGCTTCAGAAAGAGGCAGAAAACATAACAAGACATCAGTTCAGGCAATACGGTTTGTTCTATGCAACCGATGAACAGATAACAAACTATGCAAAAGAGACCCTCAAACGGGAAGAGGATGCAAAAAAAATTGCCGATAAAATACTGGAAGAAAAAGTGATCGTACTGTTTAAGGATTTTGTTAAGATTGAAAATAAAACAGTCACGATTGAGGAATTCAATAAGCTTTTTGAATAGTAATCAATGCATTGCAATGATTTACTTTAATTTTCTTATCTTTGTGTTCAAATTTTAAGAATTTCAACATGAGTAATTTAAACGATTTTGGGAAATATGCAGGGAGTAAACGTGGGATCAGCAGTCTGACCTTACACCGATATTCCTCTGTCTGGAGTAGCTATATATCGCCTACAATAATTGAGGAAAGGCAACTAAATGTTGCATCAATGGACGTCTTCTCCCGACTGATGATGGACAGGATCATTTTTCTTGGTTTACCGATCGACGATTATGTAGCAAACATCATTGAGGCTCAGTTGCTTTATCTCGATTCTTCCGACCCGGGGAAAGACATACAGATATATTTCAATACCCCAGGCGGATCGGTTCATGCCGGACTTGGAATTTACGATACAATGCAGTATATCTCGGCCGATATTGCCACTATCTGTACCGGAATGGCAGCTTCGATGGGCGCTGTACTTCTTACCGCTGGCAAGAAAGGAAAACGATCGGCTCTTAAACATTCGAGAATAATGATCCATCAACCGATGGGTGGCACAGAAGGACAGGCTTCAGATATTGAGATACAGGCACGTGAAATCGTTAAGCTGAAACATGAACTGTTTGAAATAATTGCTTTGCATTCGGGCAATTCAATTGAAAAAGTTGAAAAAGATTCCGACAGGGACTATTGGATGACATCCCAGGAGGCCAAAGAGTATGGGATGATTGATGAGATCCTACAAAAAACCCAACGATAGTAATACATGGATAAATGTTCATTCTGCGGCAGAACCAAGAAAGAGGCTAACATGCTCATTGCTGGTCTTGAAGGCCACATTTGTGATCACTGTATTGAACAGGCCTACAGCATTATGAACGAGGAGATGGGGAATAAAAAGAATATTGCTTTTGATACAATAAATCTCCTTAAACCTGCCGAAATCAAGCATTTTCTCGACCAATATGTTATTGGTCAGGAAATGGCGAAAAAGATCATTGCCGTTGCTGTGTATAATCACTATAAAAGGCTGATGCAAAAGCCTGATGCCGAGGATATTGAAATAGAAAAATCAAATATTATTCTCGTTGGTGAAACAGGTACCGGAAAGACACTTCTTGCAAGAACCGTGGCAAAGATGCTTCATGTCCCCTTTACAATTGTTGATGCAACGGTACTTACAGAGGCAGGCTATGTTGGAGAAGATATTGAAAGCCTTCTTACACGCCTGCTCCAGAACGCCGATTATGATGTCAAAGCTGCTGAAAAGGGGATTGTTTTTATCGATGAAATTGATAAGATTGCCAGAAAGGGTGATAATCCCTCTATAACACGCGATGTATCAGGGGAAGGCGTACAACAGGGACTATTAAAACTGCTCGAAGGATCTATTGTGAATGTTCCTCCCCAGGGTGGACGCAAACATCCGGAACAAAAAATGATCCCTGTGGATACAAAGAATATTCTTTTTATCTGTGGAGGTGCATTTGAAGGTATTGAAAAGAAAATTGCACAAAGGCTTAATACCCAGGTTGTTGGGTTTGGCGCCTATAAAATAAGAGAGAGGATCGACAAGGATAACCTGCTTCAGTACATTGCACCACAGGATCTCAGAGCATACGGACTGATTCCGGAGATAATAGGAAGGTTACCTGTTCTGACTCATCTTAATCCGCTCGACAAGGATGCTCTCAGAGCAATACTTACCGAACCGAAAAATGCACTGGTGAAACAATATATCAAGCTGTTTAAAATGGACAATATTGAACTCTCTTTTGGTGAGGGGGTTCTTGATTTTATTGTTGATAAAGCTATCGAATTCAAACTTGGTGCCCGTGGACTGAGATCAATCTGCGAAGCTATTATGCTCGATGCAATGTTCGAAATGCCCTCTGTCGAAACAAACGAACTGACCATTACAACCGATTATGCAATTCACAAACTCGAGAGAATTGATATGAAGATTCTCAAAGCATCATAAGTAGAGACGTTGCATGACAATAAAAGTAGGGACGTTGCATGCAACGTCCCTACTTTTTTTATAAGTTTCTTCTTAATTGATCATATTGCGATGCCGATGCCTGAGAAGTATTTCCTTCGTTTCACTTCCTCTTTTAACTATCGCTTTATTATCACATTCGCCTTTACCATAATCAAGCTCAAAAGGCTCAGCTCCATCCCTCTCAATCATAACAACCCCGCTTACAATGAACTGGCAAACCCGTTTCCAATGCAATGCAGTCTTAATGGTTCTGGTATAAGCTTTACCCTCGATATTTTTACCATTTGCAGAACCGGTTATCAGGCACTCATCATCCCAGATATTTCTTGTCATCAAACCTGCTATCCATTCTCTCTGGTGCTCAAATGAACGCTCAATTGTTTTTCCATCCGGAAGGGTCAGTTTACCATCCGTAAGTTTTATTGCGAAAACGAGGTTCTGATTGCTGTTAAGTCCTATATTTTCAAACACCTTCGTACCTTCTACCTTAATGCCGTTAAAATAATAGTTGTCAAAAGTGACAGTTCGTTTTGAACCTTCTGTAAGACGAGGTCCGGTAACCTGCATAATGATCTTCCCTGACCTGGTATTTTCATAGAATCCCATGCAGCCTGTCCCGTAATCAATGGTTATTACTTTCGGCCAGATGCCTTCAGATGGATGTGTCACAGTTATTGTCGGACATGAATCACTAACCAGGAATGATTTTGTGTCGCCACTCTTTACAAAATCATCAAGAATGATGCTTGCATTATCGACAGTATTAAAAACATCTTCAAATATTGCTTCACTTAAAGCATCATCGTCAGCAAGGTTGATGGTGGTTTGTTCCAAAGGAGATGTATCCTTTTTACATGAAGAGAATGTCAGAACAGCAAGAGCTGTTATCATCAAAAAAATCTTAGTTTTCATAAGTAGTATTTTTAAATTATTAATTCCGATCAACAAACTCTTAGATGCAATCTTTTCTGAAAGGTTTAATCAGAGTTAAATTTTTTAAAAATACTACCTTTCTATCCTCTCATATATTATATACGTATAGGAAATCCCATTACTCAAGTCTGCTTTGAACTCCTCCTTTTCAACCACTTTCCACATTCTGCGATCTATTTCAGGGAAATAAACATCAGCAGGAGCCTTTTTGTGAACGTGGGTTATATAAAGTCGGTCGGCTAATAACATAAACTGACGGTACACACTCCCCCCCCCGATCACAAATATCTCTTCATCCTTGTCACATTTGCTAAGAGCGTCTTCAACGGAGTATGCTGTTATGGAGCTATCAATACATTCGTGAGGGACATCTGTCAGAACAATATTTTTTCTCCCGGGGAGAGGTTTCCTCGGCAATGATTCCCATGTCTTTTTCCCCATAATAACAGCATTCCCTAAGGTCAACTTTTTAAATCTCTTCAGATCCTCAGGGATATGCCATAAAAGCTCATTATCCTTACCTATACCCCAATCATCAGAAACAGCTACTATAATTGAAATCATATACCTGTTATTTAAACGGAGATGTCTCCTTTTATATGAGGATGTGCAATGTAATCCGACAATGTGAAATCCTCGTACCTGAATTTAAAAATATCTGTGACAGATGGATTTAAAGTCATCACAGGAAGCTTATATGGTTCTCTTGTAAGCTGCAGTTTAACCTGTTCAATATGATTCAGATAAATATGAGCATCTCCAAGAGTATGAATGAAATCCCCGGGTTTAAGTCCCGTTGCCCGCGCTACCATTAGTGTAAGCAGGGCATATGATGCAATATTGAACGGTACACCGAGAAAAATATCGCAGCTTCGCTGGTATAACTGGCAGGATAACTTCCCTCCGGCGACATAAAACTGGAACATGATATGACATGGTGGAAGCACCATTTTTTGAATTTCTCCGACATTCCAGGCACTTACAATATGCCGGCGTGAATCGGGAGATTTTTGTATTGCACTAATGACATTTGCCAGCTGGTCAATTTTCCTGCCCCCTTCAGCCGGCCAGGAACGCCACTGGTAACCATAAACCGGACCCAGATTGCCTTCCTTGTCAGCCCATTCATTCCATATTTTAACACCGTTATCATTCAGATACTTAATATTTGTATCACCCGAAATGAACCATAGCAGCTCATGCAATATAGACTTAAGATGGAGCTTTTTTGTTGTCATCAGTGGAAAACCCTCCTCAAGGTTAAATCTCATCTGATAACCGAACACACTTATTGTGCCGGTACCGGTTCTGTCATGCTTCTCAGTACCATTCTTCATTACATGATCAAGAAGCTCCAGATATTGCTTCATCTTATGATTTTATAATTACAATACTATTTTGAAAATAATGATCAGGAAGGAAGGAGCACTAATCCTTCCTTTTCTTTCTCTTATCAATCTCGTCCCTTATTGCTGCAGCGCGTTCATAGTCTTCTGTTTTCACGGCTTCATCGATCATTTTATAAAGCTCCTCATCTGAGTAGGTTTCAAATCTGGAATTCCCCGGGTCAAACAGATTTTCAGTCTCATTTCCGGAAATTGAGTCGGCGTCTGAAGAGGTAATTGTAATTCCTGCTTTTTCAAGAATTTCCTCCGTGATATAAATAGGGCATCCGAATCTCAAGGCAAGAGCCACAGCATCTGAGGTACGGCTGTCGATCGACAACTCTTTTTCCCCATTGTTGCAAACAAGTTTTGAATAAAAGACCCCCTCTTCAAGTTTGTAAATCATCACTTCAATAACAGAAATATTGAACTCATCAGAAAAACTTTTAAACAAGTCGTGGGTTAAAGGCCTCGGTGGATCAAGATTTTCAAGTTTGATAACAATAGCCTGGGCTTCAAAGCCTCCAATAATAATAGGTACCCTCCTTTCGCCGTTCTCCTCAATCAATATCAGTGCATAAGCCCCTGATTGAGTCTGACTGTAAGAAATCCCTAACACCTTAAGCTTTACCCTTTTCATTTCAATTTATTAAGCGCCAGATGAATACCTGCTCTTAAGTTGTATCTGACAAATATAAAGATAATAGCAGTAAGACAAAGGTTAACTGGATTCTTTTTTTCAACAGATTAAAACTGCAGTCCTTATATGCACAGGTATCTTCTGCAGATCAGGTTTAATTGAATCATCTGTTTTAAATGCTCCGAAGTATTCTGTAAAAAATTCGACTGATTGATTTGCAAATAATCTAATTTGTATATCTTTGCAGTCCGAATTTGAATAAATCCACCGGGCAACTGGAAGTTATATAGTCAAAAGGTTATATACGCCTCATGGAGTAATGTAATAAAGATATAAAATGTACGCAATCGTTGAAATTGCAGGTCAGCAATTTAAAGTAGAAGAAGGTAAAAAGATTTTTGTTCACCGTCTTGAAGCTGAGGAGGGGAGTGAAGTTGTATTTGATAAGGTTCTTTTAATTGAAGACAACGATAAAGTAATTATCGGTGAACCAACAATTAAGGATTTCATTGTTGAAGGCAAGGTAATTGACCGCGTAAGAGGTGACAAAGTAATAATATTTAAGAAGAAAAGGAAAAAGGGTTATCGGATTAAGAATGGTCATCGTCAAAACTTTACTCAAATAGAAATAATAAGTATCGGCGAAAAAGGCGAATCCCGGAAAGCCACCCCGAAAAAAGAGGAGTCGAAGGTATCCAAAACTAAAGTTGCAGAAGAACCTGTTGTGGAGAAGAAAGCAACACAGAAGAAGGCTGGCGCAAAAAAACCGGCAGGAAAGAAAGAGGTTAAAGAGGAAGTACCCGCTAAAAAACCGGCCGCAAAAAAAACAGCTGAAAAGAAACCGGCAGCCAGAAAAACTTCAAAAGGGAAAGAATAATAGTAGAATAAGTTAGAAGACTAAAATATAAAATTATGGCACACAAGAAAGGAGCAGGTAGTTCACGTAATGGTCGCGATTCTGAAAGCAAACGGCTGGGAGTGAAACTCTTCGGCGGTCAGGTAGCCAAAGCAGGCAACATCCTTGTTCGTCAGAGAGGAACCAAACATAATGCAGGTCTTAATGTCGGCATCGGAAGAGACCATACACTTTTTGCACTCACCGACGGAGAAGTTGAGTTTAAAAGAAAAAAAGATAATAAAACATACGTATCAGTTAAGGCTGTGAAATAGATTAACCTGTACATAACTAATTAATATTTCAGTTGATTATTACACATCCTAAACCGGTAATCGAATAACCAGGTATTTTAAGACATCCTGACTCCCGAAATTCTTTTCTGCATGAGGAAAGTATTATCGGGAGTTTTTTAATATTTTTACAGCGGGCTTTTTAGGCCTGCTTTTTTATTAACCCTAAATAGAATATGCTTACAATTAACCTCATCCGCGAAAAAAAAGATTTTATAATCGAAAGACTCAAAGTAAAAAACTTTGAAGCAGAACCTATTATCAACAAAATCCTTTCGCTCGATTCATCCTGGCGTGAGATTCAATCCAAAACCGGCATGATGCAGGGTGAAATGAACCGGATTTCCAAAGAAATAGGCTCTCTGATGAAGGATGGGAAAAAAGTTGAAGCTGAATCTGCACGGGAAAAAACATATTCTATTAAAGAAGAAATCAAGTCCCTGTCCGACAAGCTCATACCAATAGAAAATGAGTTAAAAAATGAGATCGTACGCCTGCCTAATCTGCCACATGAATCAGTAACCCCTGGGCATGGAGCTGATGACAATGTAAAGGTAAGGGAGGGTGGAAAGATTTCCGTGTTGCCTGATTCTGCTCTGCCTCATTGGGACCTCATAAAAAAGTATGATATAATTGATTTTGATCTTGGTATAAAACTTACGGGTGCAGGTTTCCCGGTATATAAAGGAAAAGGTGCAAAGCTGGAAAGAGCGCTGATCAGCTTCTTCCTTGATGAAGGAGTAAAAGCAGGTTACATGGAGGTGATGCCTCCAATAGTGGTTAATGAGGATTCTGGTTTTGGGACAGGCCAATTACCTGATAAAGAGGGACAAATGTATCATGTGGTCCTCGATAATTTTTACCTGATTCCCACTGCTGAGGTTCCTGTAACCAATATTTACAGGGATGTTATTCTGAATGGAGATCAGCTTCCGGTTAAAAATATTGCCTATACTCCCTGCTTCAGGAGAGAAGCCGGTTCATGGGGAGCTCATGTAAGGGGCCTTAACCGGCTTCATCAGTTTGATAAGGTTGAAATTGTCCGGATTGCTCACCCCGATCATTCCTATAAATCACTCGAGGAAATGGTCAGTCATGTTGAAAATCTTGTTTCCATGCTGGAGCTTCCTTACCAGATCCTGAGGCTTTGCGGGGGTGATATGTCATTCACTTCTGCTCTGACATATGATTTCGAAGTGTGGTCCGCTGCTCAGAAAAGATGGCTTGAGGTGAGTTCCGTTTCCAATTTCGAATCATTCCAGGCTAATCGTCTGAAATGCAGATTTAAAGATAAAGGCGACAAACAGACCCGTCTTGTCCATACTCTTAACGGAAGCGCCCTGGCTCTGCCCAGAATTGTTGCAGCATTGCTTGAAAATAATCAGACTGATTCGGGAATAATCGTTCCTAAAGTGCTCCGTCCTTATACCGGATTTGATAAGATAGATTAAATCCATCAACCGCCCCCTAACCCCCCTGAAGGGGGGATGGGGGCGAAACAAAAATGGAAAAGATCCGACAATCATATCTCTATGCCTTATTGGCAATATTTTTCTGGTCAACAGTTCCCACAGCTTTTAAAATCAGTCTTGGTGAACTGGCAATCCTCCCGATGCTTACTATAGCTTCAATTACATCAACGTTTATATTATTTGTAATTATTCTTTCAACCGGAAAGACGGAGCTCATCCGAATAAGCACAGGCAGGGATTTTCTTAACTCTGCCATCCTGGGATTTGTCAATCCCTTTATTTATTATCTTATACTGCTGAAAGCATACCAGCTGCTTCCTGCCCAGGTTGCCCAGCCTCTCAATATGATATGGCCGATAATACTTGTTTTTCTCTCTGTTCCAATATTAAAACAGAAAATAGAAGGGAAAAGTTTCATGGCCCTCTTCATCAGCTTCGCAGGAGTATATGTAATCTCTTCACAGGGAGAGCTTTTTAATCCCGGACATTCAAATATTAAAGGTGTTTTGCTAGCCACAGGCAGCTCTGTTTTCTGGGCATTCTACTTTATTTTGAATGTTAAAGACAAAAGAGATGAAGCCGTTAAACTGTTCTTAAATTTTCTGTTCGGCTCTGCTTACCTGATTGTTGCTATTATTATTACGGGAAAATGGCCGGGCATGATAGGCCTAAAAGGGGCTGTTGCTTCAATCTATGTCGGGATTTTTGAGATGGGGATAACATTCTTTTTCTGGTTAAAAGCTCTTCAATTGTCGACAACTACCGACAAGGTAAGTAATCTTGTTTATCTAGCCCCCTTTCTTTCTCTCATTTTTGTACACTTTATTCTTCACGAACCCGTTTATATTACAACTCCGGCAGGATTATTGCTGATAATTTCAGGAATTTTTATTCAAAACAAGAGATCAAAACCATGAATTAATTGTTATATAACATTATGATATTATTTGAAATATGAAAAAGCTTTTATTCTTACCGATAATATTCCTTGTATTCTTTTCTTCATGCAAAAAAGACGATCTCCCTGTGGTTGCACCTACAGTGGATGAACTGGCAAGAGATTATCTGTATAGTGCCATGAATACCTATTATCTCTGGTATAAACTTATGCCAGTTGTAGTTAAAGAGGATTATAAGGATCCATATGAACTTTTGGATGCAATGAAATATAAAACTCTTGACAAATGGAGTTTTGTGCAAACCTACGATGAATATTTAGCTTATTCCAAGGGAAGTTTTGTTGGACATGGAATCAGTATGGGTCTTGATTCGACAAAAAAAACCGTCAGAATTGCCCAGATTTTTAATAACTCACCTATGTACGCTAAAGGAGTCCGCAGGGGATGGATTGTAAAAAAGCTCAACGGGACTGATCTGGCACCAATATTTATTGCCAGAGATAATACTGCTTATACTCAGTTAATTGGTCCGGCCCAGGCAGGTATAACCAATATATTTCTTTTTCAGATCCCCGATGGCAGAGATTCCACAATTACATCCACAAAATCCTCTTTTCTTTTAAATACAGTTATTCTTTATGATACTTTGCATCTGAAATCGGGAATAACAGGACATCTTGTTTTTGATCAGTTTATTACACCATCAAACCTGGAATTGGAGACTGCATTTGCATTTTTTAAGCAGAATAACATTAAAGATCTTATTGTCGATTTAAGATATAACGGAGGTGGTGCTTTTAATGTTCTTACAAATTTGGCAAGTTATATTGCAGGAGCAGCAAAATTTAATATGCCTTTTCTTAAATTAATTAATAATGACAAAAATACCGCAAATAATCAAACAATTAATTTCAATACGGTATCATATCCTCTGAATCTTACAAAATTAATTACAATTAACACCAGAGCAACCGCCTCTGCCAGTGAAGATCTGATCAATGGATTAAAACCCCATCTTAATGTCATATCTATTGGGGACACGACAGACGGGAAGCCTGTTGGGATGGAATTAGTTCAATATAAAACCAACTACATGTTCTGGCCAATAACATTTTCAGTAGTGAATTCGGCTAATCAGGGTGAATTTTATGAGGGAATTGTTCCTGAAAAATATGTCCCGGATGATATTTCCCGTGATTGGAATGACAGAAATGAGTCTTGCCTGAAGGAAGCTATTTATTATCTTGAGCATGGAAGTGTCTCATCAAAAGGGGCGTATGTTTTTCAACCTTCAACACGGTTTTCTGAAAAGCCTGAAAAGCTGAATAATGCTTTTATAATAAAAAATTAAATTATTAACAGATAAAGTCTATTGAAGGAAAAACCTTTAGAACGGATTATCCTGGGTATCGACCCGGGTACCAATATTACCGGATATGGTGTAATAAAAACTGTAGGTACAAATCCCGAACTTATTACTATCGGGGCAATTGATCTTTCAAAATTTGGTGATCACTATCTTAAGCTTAAGCATATATTTGACCGCACAATCGGAATAATAGATGAATATCATCCCGATGAGCTGGCTATTGAAGCTCCATTCTATGGGAAAAACGTTCAGTCGATGTTAAAACTGGGCCGGGCACAGGGAGCAGCAATAGCGGCTGCATTAACACGTTCGCTTCCCATATTCGAATATGCCCCAAGGAAGATCAAAATGTCAATTACGGGACGAGGGGCAGCATCAAAAGAACAGGTTGCCTCAATGCTTATGCACATCCTGAAATTCAGTAAACTCGAAATAAAACTGGATGCCACTGATGGTCTGGCTGCAGCCTTATGCCACTTTTACCAGACCAACAATCCTGTGCAGGAGAAAAGCTATAACAGCTGGAAAGATTTCATGAACAAGAATCCTAAAAGGGTTAAAAAGGATTAATAATATCAGATCACTGCAAAGGCCAGAGCGACGACACTTACTTTAGCACCTTCAATTTTAAGTATCTCGTTTGCACATGATTCTATTGTCGATCCTGTAGTTATCACATCATCTACAAGCAGGATATGTCTGCCTGTTAGTTTTTCCGGATTATTAACTTTAAAAATACCTTCAACATTGGTCCATCGCTCATAACGTGACTTCCTAGTCTGAGTAGCGGTAACAGTAATTCTGGAAAGTGAGATGACATCAACGGGGAATCCTGTAACTTTAGAAATGCCTTCTGAGATACATTCGCTCTGGTTAAAGCCGCGTTTTCGCTTTTTTGAAGGATGTAAAGGCACAGGAACAATAAGACTTACTCCTTCCAAAAATCCTGATGACTTGAGAGACAAAGCGTAAATTTTACCAAGTTCAAAGCCGATTTCTCTTATGCCATTGTATTTAAGCTGATGTATAAGCTTCCTTATCCTGCTTCCCCTGGCATAAAATGAGAATGCAGCAGCTTTTTCAATAATGCATCTTCCCCAAAATAGTTGTGCCACCGGATTATCAGCTGTTAGATGATAGTTGGTCCGGGGTATAATAACATAACACTCTGTACAGATAAGTGTCTCATTTCTAAGCAAATGATTACCACAACCATAACAAAGCCGTGGAAAGAGAAGACTGATAAAATCGTCCCACAAATCATAAAGGTAACTCACGCAGCGATGCAGAATTATTTCTATAAAGATATAAAATGTCGTTATAATTTAACAGCCTTTGGGGTACTTTGTGATCCCGATAGCTATCGGGATCACAAAGGCGCACAAAGTCTATTAAAATGGGAATTAACAGTATTGGACAATCCTGCAGATAATATTAAAGTTCTATCTTTTCTCTGATCTTTTTTGAGATACTGTTAAACTCGTCAGGTGTAAATTTAAGTTTCGGGTTTTTAAAGTTTATATCCTCCATAGTATCCATCGGAACAAGATGTATATGTGCATGGGGTACCTCAAGGCCAATTACGGCAAAACCTACGCGGTTACAGGGGAATGCGCTTTTAATAGCCTTAGCAACTTTTTTGGAAAAAAGAATAATCCCTGAAAGCTGATCATCACTCAGGTCAAAAATATAATCGGTTTCGGTTTTCGGCACAACCAGGGTATGACCTGCTTTTAAGGGATTTATGTCGAGAAATGCAAAGTATCTGTCATCCTCAGCGATCTTGTAGGAGGGAATCTCACCGTTGATGATCTTTGTGAAAATTGTTGCCATGCATTGTATATTCAGTAGCTACAGTGATATAGAGATAATCTCAAAAGGAATAACACCTGAGGGAACTTTAATCTGAACTGTATCTCCCACTTTCTTTCCAACCAGACCCATCGCAATAGGTGAACTTATAGCAATTTTCCCTAATTTAAAATTAGCTTCACTTTCCGGAACAAGCTGATATTCCATGACAATGTTATTTGTCTTATTCCTGATTTTTACCTTGTTAAGTAATCTGACTGTTGAAGTATCAATCTTTGTTTCATCAATTATCCTAGAACGGGCAACAATATCCTCAAGCCGTGAAATTTTCATCTCAAGCATTCCCTGTGATTCCTTTGCCGCAGCATATTCAGCATTTTCGGAAAGATCGCCCTTATCCCTGGCATCAGCTATCTGCCTTGATATTAAAGGTCTCTCAACCTTTCTAAGGTTATCAAGTTCTTCCTTGAGCTTTTGTAAACCCTCCTCTGTTATGTATATAACATCTGACATTTTCCTCTCCTTCAGTTAAAAAATAAGAAGAATTCCGGGATTCCCGGAACTCTTCAATAACAAATATAATAAATCTTTAAATAATTACCAAAAAAAAATCTGAGAACAGGTATTATACAAGTATTTATACTCTGCAATTTACTATTTCCTGTATTTTATGCCTGCTTTTTTTGTACTTTCCGAGGTTTTTTTCTTTTTTGCTTTATATCTGGAATCAGCATCTTTCCTGTTTTCTTTCATCCTTGCCTGTACCTCAGGCGTTTGAATCTCTATATTGTGTTTTCTGGATTTCCTTACAAAAGCAGCATATTCTTTTTTCAGCTTTTTATCATTGGCTTCCTGTTTCCTTTTTGCTTTGGTAACACTGCGCGGTTCCCTGATCTTTACCTCCTTTTTATTATTCAGCGATTTTCCAAACACTTCCCTTTCGGGATTTCTAAAACTTTTTTTAAAATCCTGAGCCTCGCCTACAGAACACACAAACGAAAAGATCAGAAAAAAAACAAAAAGCCTCTTTATCGACAAATTATTCATATTCTTGTAATTACAATAAATATTTTCTAATGCCGTTAATTTTAAGATGGGAATATTAATTTTGTATTGATATTTTGTAAATATGTGGTCAGGTTCAAAAATAATAATTTTTTTAATTGTAGTTGCATTTACTGTCGCTTTGAGTTCATGTAAAAATGAGAAGAATGATGTAATTCCTGATGTCTATGTGAATTTCACTATGGATATTATTTATGACAGCGAGTTTACTGACCTTTCCGCGATTGGAAATCATGTAATTGTGACTTCCAAAACAAATAACTGGGGTTCCAGTGCAGCCGGATATGATAATAATGGAATAATTGTCTACAGATCATTACCTGATGAATTCAATGCATACGATCGCACGTGCCCATATGACTACACCGTGAACGGATTAAGCATTAAGGTAAATATTGATTTTACACAGGCTTTATGTCCGAAATGCAGCACCTCATATGCTCTCTCAGCGTATGGAACTCCTGTTTCAGGAGTTGGAAAATATCCGCTTAAGAATTACAGAACATATTTTGACGGCAGATACCTTACGGTAAGGAATAATTGATTTTAGTATCTGTAATGTTCCGGTTTGTATGGTCCGTTTTGAGAAACACCAATATATTCGGATTGCTCTTTTGTCAGTCGGGTAAGTTTCACCCCGAGCTGATCAAGATGTAACCGTGCAACCTCTTCATCAAGATATTTCGGTAGCCTGTATACTCCGATCTTATAATTATTTTTCCAAAGATCTATCTGCGCAAGAGTCTGGTTGCTGAATGAGTTACTCATAACAAATGAAGGATGTCCGGTAGCACATCCAAGATTCACGAGCCGTCCTTCGGCAAGGATGAATACTGCATGACCGTCGGGGAAAACATATTTATCTACCTGCGGTTTAATATTGATCTTTTCAACACCCTTCATACTGTTAAGGTCGTCGATCTGGATCTCATTATCGAAATGGCCGATATTACAAACAATGGCCTGATCCTTCATTTTCATCATATGATCCAGAAGGATAATATCCCTGTTGCCGGTAGCTGTAACAAATATATTGCCCTCATCAAGGGTATCTTCAACCGGTTTTACTTCAAAACCTTCCATCGATGCCTGCAAAGCGCAAATAGGATCTATTTCAGTGACAATTACCCTTGCTCCATAGGCTCTCATCGATTTTGCACAGCCCTTACCTACATCACCATACCCACATACAACAACCACTTTGCCTGCAATCATAACATCGGTTGCCCTTTTAATGCCATCGGCAAGTGATTCGCGGCATCCGTAAAGATTATCGAATTTTGATTTTGTTACAGAATCATTAACGTTAATTGCGGGGACAAGCAGCTCGCCGTTTTCCATCATCTGATATAATCTGTGAACACCGGTGGTTGTCTCCTCGGATATACCTTTCAGTTCACTTACTGCCCTGTGCCATTTGCCGGGCTCTTTTGCAAGGATATCTTTAAGAGTGACCAGAATGATAGCCTCCTCCCTGGAAGAAGGTTTTTTATCAAGGATCCTGGGGTCATTTTCTGCTTTATAACCAAGGTGTACCATTAGCGATGCATCACCTCCGTCATCAACCAAAAGGTTCGGTCCTTTCCCTCCCGGGAATGAGAGGGCCTGCGCTGTACACCACCAATACTCTTCAAGAGTTTCTCCCTTCCAGGCAAAAACAGGGATCCCCTTTGCAGCTATTGCCGCTGCCGCATGATCCTGAGTTGAAAAAATATTGCAACTTGCCCATCGCACTTCAGCACCAAGCTCAACAAGGGTTTCTATCAAAACTGCTGTCTGAATTGTCATGTGCAGGGAACCTGTTATCCTTGCCCCTTTAAGCGGTTTTTCAGAAGAGTATTTTTTTCTGATAGCCAGTAAACCGGGCATTTCTTTTTCTGCAATTTCGATTTCCTTCCTGCCAAAACCTGCGAGGGAAATGTCTTTGACTGTGTATTGCTCTGTCTCAACCATATAGTTCATTAGTAATTGTTTTAAATAGTGATTTTCAGTATGCAAAGGTAACAAAAAATAATTGCTAATGTTCAGGCCAGCAACCTAAGTGCATGCTCCTTATCAAGTTTCATCTGTTCAACAAGCTGCCTGATATCATCAAATCTTACCTCATCTCTCAGCCTGTATCGGAACGCTATACTGATTTCCCGACCGTAAATATCCTTTTCAAAGTTAAATATGTTTACTTCAATTGACCTGTTGCTATTTCCTTTGTTAACGGTAGGATTTGATCCAATACTCAGCATCCCTGGCATCAATTTGCCATCAAGCTGAACTTCAACAGCATAGACTCCATTCCCGGGAATCAGCTTGAACTTATCATCAGGCTTTATATTGGCTGTGGGAAAACCAATGGACCGGCCAAGTTTTCGTCCCTCAACAATTGTTCCCTTCAATGAATAGTCATACCCAAGCCACCGGTTGGCATCATCAAGTTTTCCGTTTAGTAATGCTTCACGGATAGATGAGGAACTTATAGCTCCCTCAACGGCAGATACTTCCCGAACCTGTTCAACTTTGAAATCAAACAATTCAGCGCATTGACTGATAGTTTTGTAATTCCCTTCCCTTTGTTTCCCAAAGTGGTGATCATAGCCCACAATCAGTTGCTTTGTACCTATCTTTTCTACAAGAACCTTCCGGACAAAATCGCAAGCCTCAATATTACTTAAACTCTGATTAAACTCAATGATTATCAGGTGGTCAATCATAGCTTTTTCAAGGAGTTTTGTTTTTTCTTCAAAAGTTGTCAGGAAGGAGAACCCTTCATGTTTTTCTGAAAGTACCAGCCTTGGATGAGGATCAAAGGTCACAACAACAGATTCTCCTTTGGTCTCCCTGGCACGTGAAACCAGTTTATCCAGAAGTGTCTTGTGCCCCTTGTGTACCCCGTCAAAAATTCCGAGAGTAACAACAGGATTGATCAGATCAAGATTTTCATACCCCTCATGAATGATCATACCTTCAGATTAAGACTGCAAAATTAGCAAAGCCGTGAAAATGAAACAAAATAATTACTTAGTTTTCGTACTTTTATAGAAAGATATCCAATTTACTTATTAATATGAACCCAGTTAGATTCTATTTATCCGATCCATGGCTGGAGCCATTTAAGGGTGTTATTGAAAACCGTATTAATAAATGCCTTGCAAAAGAGCATAATCTCACAAGGAAAAGTACTCTCTGCGAATTTGCAATGGGGCATCACTATTATGGCCTTCATCGGAGCAGCGATGGATGGATCTTCAGAGAATGGGCACCAAATGCAAAAAGTATTTTTATCATCGGAGTATTTACTGGATGGAAAGAGAAACCTGAATACCAGATGCAAAGGATTAACGTTTATGGGGACTGGGAAATAAAGCTTCCGAAAGGGTCCCTGAATCATGGAGATCTATATAAACTTTCAATTAACTGGGAGGGCGGCAAAGGGGAACGCATCCCATCTTATGCGACCCGGGTGGTCCAGGATGACAAAACAAAGATATTCAGTACCCAGGTGTGGTACCCGGAGGATCATTATAAATGGCAGTTAGAGGATTTCAGGGCACCGGATACTGCTCCGGTTATTTATGAAGCCCATATAGGGATGGCAACTGCGGAAGAAAAGCTTGGCACTTATCGGGAATTCACTGAAAATGTTCTTCCGCTTATCATCAAAGCAGGATACAACACTATACAATTGATGGCCATCCAGGAGCATCCTTTCTATGGATCGTTCGGCTATCATGTATCCAGCTTTTTTGCAGCATCTTCAAGATTCGGTACACCTGAAGATCTTAAAGCATTGATAGATAAAGCCCATGCTTCAGGAATAAGGATTATTATGGATCTTATTCACTCTCACTCCGTTAAAAATGTCAATGAGGGACTTGGTCTGTTTGACGGGACACCCGGACAGTATTTTCACACAAATAACAGAAGAAATCATATTGCATGGGATTCATTATGTTTCGATTACGGAAAAGATAAGGTGATCCACTTCATGCTGTCGAATTGCCGATACTGGCTTGAAGAGTATAAATTTGACGGTTTCAGGTTCGATGGTATAACAAGCATGATCTATTATAACCATGGCCTGGAAAAGAATTTTACATCTTATGAAGAGTATTTCGATGGCGGACAGGACGAAGATGCTTTGATCTATCTCTTTCTTGCCAATAAAATGATACACACCTTTAAACCTGGTGCATTAACAATCGCTGAGGAGATGAGTGGTATGCCCGGGCTTGCTGCCGATACAGCCAGATATGGCTATGGCTTTGACTACAGACTCTCAATGGGGGTACCTGATTTCTGGATAAAGCTTGTAAAAGAGACTTTTGATGAAAACTGGGATATGGGGCATCTGATACATGAACTTACCCAACATCGTCCCGAGGAGAAGATTATCTCATACTGTGAATCGCATGACCAGGCGCTAGTTGGCGATAAAACATTAATATTCAGAATGATAGATGCTGAAATGTATACTGGAATGACAAAAGCCTATCATAGTTTTACCATTGACCGTGGAATTGCTTTGCATAAAATGATAAGGCTTCTCACGTTCAGCACTTCAGGAGGAGGCTATCTGAATTTTATGGGAAATGAATTTGGTCATCCTGAATGGATCGATTTCCCACGTGAAGGAAATAACTGGAGCTATAAATATGCACGCCGGCAATGGCATCTGGCTAAAAATAAGGATCTTAAATACTATTACCTGGCAGAATTTGACAGAAAGATGACTAAGCTCCACCAGAATTTCCGTCTGCTCGATGATCTCTTTGTGAGCAGGATTTATGAGAATAACAATGACAAGGTAATTGCCTTCATGAGAGGAGAATTTTTGTTCGTCTTCAATTTTCATCCAACTGCCTCATTTACTGATTATGGAATTCCTGTAAAAGGGAAGTTCAGGATAGTACTCGACACAGATGATCCGGATTTCGGAGGATTTAACAGGATTGATAGAAATCCATCTTATTTGTCAATCAAAAAAGCAGAAAGGCACATTATAAATGTACCTTTCTACCTCTATCTTTATCTGCCGTCGAGAACAGCTCTTGTTTTTAAGAAGGAAGCTGTAAGAAAGGCAACTGAAATTTAATCAATCCACCGAAGCAGGTAGAAATCCTGTTTGTGAGGAAGATCTTTGTGTTTTGGATAAATACGGATCCCGTAAAAGAAGGTACCTGCTTTTTCCGGTATTAGATTAGCTCTGTACAGACACTTACCGCTTTTGCAGCTTACCAGCTTGAATTCCTGGCTGTCAACGAACTCATATTGCCCCTGTTTGTTCAAACGGGTAATGATAAACTCAACACCAACATTCTCCTTTGGTATCTTTTTAACGCTAAGAGCTATTTCCGCGTGGTAATCATGGCCTGAATGGTAAACATTTTCACCGGATTGTTCTAAGTTGTAGTTGAGAACTTCAATATTATCCCATTCCTCTTTTATTGTTTTCTTCCACGCAGCCAATTCTTTTGCTTTTTCAAAACCATTCTCGGTGAGATATTTATTTCTGGTCCAAAGCCTGGAATAATATTTCTCATAATAATCATCTTGCATTCTCTTCGTAGTGAATTCGGGAGCAATTTTTACCATGGTATTTTTAACATGACTTATCCATTCAACCGGAACTCCTTGTTCATTAAATGAATAATATGCCGGAACTATTTCATACTCAAGCATATTATAAATTGTCTCTGCATCAATATCATCCTGAAGGTCCTGATTTGAAAATGTTCTTTTTTTCGGCAAAGCCCAACCAGCAAATGCGTGATATCCCTCAACCCACCAGCCGTCGAGAACACTAAAATGAATTGTACCGTTCATTACAGCTTTTTCTCCGCTCGTGCCTGATGCTTCAAGGGGCCTAGTTGGTGTATTAAGCCAGATATCAACTCCTCTCACAAGGGATTTTGCCAGATCAATATCATAATTCTCAAGGAATATAACTTTACCTGCAAACTGGGGCATTTGTGATACTTCAAATACCCTTTTGATCAGGTCCTGGCCACCTCCGTCGTTTGGGTGTGCTTTTCCTGCATAAATGAACTGCACAGGTTTTTCCGGATCATTTACAATTTTTGCCAGCCTGTCAAGGTCCCTGAATAACAGAGATGCCCGTTTATATGTAGCAAACCTCCGGGCAAATCCTATTGTAAGAGCTTTCTCATCAAGATGACTGCTTATGTTCAGTAGAGTACGCGGACTGACATGTCTTTCCATCATGTCGGACTGCAGGGTCTTTCTGATATAGGTAAACAGATTCCTTTTAAGACTGGTTTTTATCTCATAAATCTTTTTGTCATCGACCCTATATATCTTTTCCCACAAGCTTCTGTCGGTCTGATCAAAACTGGGGCTTCCTGTTAATTCTTTATATACTTCTTTCCATTCTGGTGCAACCCAGGTGGGATGATGAACCCCGTTTGTGACATACCCGATGTAAAGTTCTTCTTTCAGATACCCAGGCCATAACTTATTAAACATACTCTGAGTAACCTCACCGTGAAGCTTGCTGACACCATTTAATTCCTGCGACATACGTGTTGCCAGGTAACTCATATTAAACTTTTTATCGGCTTCACCCTCACAGCGACCCAAAGCCATTAGCTCATCCCATGTTATAGAAAGACGGCTATGATAATGAGAAATGTATTTACGCAACAAGTCTTCCTCAAAGGCATCGTGTCCTGCAGGCACTGGTGTATGTGTTGTAAACAGAGTGGAAGATCTGACAGCCTCAAGCGCCTCATTAAATGTAAGATGGTTATTGGTCATCAGGGTCCTGAGCCGTTCAAGGCCTATGAAGGCTGAATGGCCCTCATTATTATGGTAGATATCGGGTTTTATCCCCATTGAATCTAAGGCTCTTATTCCGCCTATTCCAAGGAGCAACTCCTGTCTCAGCCTGTTTTCATGATCTCCACCGTATAAATAATGTGTCACGGTACGGTCTTCCTGGGTATTGTCGTCAAAATCAGTATCAAGCAACAACAATGAGACTTTTCCCACTTTTGCTTCCCAAACCCGTATCTTTATACTTCTTCCCGGCCAACCGATACTTACTGTAAGATGCTTTCCTTCAGCATCTTTAACAGGATTTATCGGGAGATGGGAGAATTCTTCCGCTTCATAAATTGTAAGTTGTTCTCCTTTAGGTCCCAGTTTCTGCCTGAAATAGCCAAATCTGTAAAGGAGTCCGACTCCGATAATTTTAAAGTTTGAATCGCTGGCTTCTTTCAGATAGTCACCAGCCAGAACGCCCAAACCCCCGGAATATAGTTTCAGGCAAGGGTGGATGCCAAACTCCATACTGAAATAAGCTATTGAGGGTATATCTTTGTTATCGGGGCGATCGATATGTGCTCTGAAAAATGTGTAAATACTTTCCAGATCTGCAACAAACTCATCATCGTCTTCCAGAACCAGGAGTCTTTTATAATCAATCTTTTCGAGCAGCAGTTTTGGATTATGACGGACCTCCTCCCACAACGACGGATCCATACTTTTGAATAATAATTCGGCTTCCGAATTCCACGACCACCACAGGTTGTTAGAAAGCTCCTTCAAAGATGACAGTTTATCAGGCACATCGCTCTGAACATAAATATCTTTCCATACAGGTATCTGGTGTGGTTTACGGACCTGTAACCCGGGTGCCTCTACAAACTTTGCAAACTCCCTGGGCTCTTCCCTCCTTTCACTGCTATGGGTAAGAGCGATTTCGTATGCATCAAAATAATATTTTACAAGACTGTCCCACATTGCAATCCTCGACACAGCATGAGCTTTTTCTCTTGCTTCTTTCACCTCATCACCTGTGAGTCCGATAAATTTTTTAATGAAATCCCGGATATCAGCTACTACCTTTTGTGCATTATCATCGGTTCTCTCAATAATCGCTATACCGTTACCGGGATCCTTAAAATAGTTTTTAACCCAGAGTCCAAATCCTGAAAGTGATGTCGTCACTGTTGGAATAGAGAACATCAGACTTTCCAGTGGAGTATATCCCCACGGTTCATAATACGAAGGGAACACTGATAGATCAAAACCAATGAGAAGGTCGAAGTAAGACATATTGAAAATGCCGTCATTGCCATTCAGATAAGAAGGCACAAAAATGATCTTTACTTTTGCCTTTGGATCATTTGTAAGGTTATTGTCGTTTATTCTTTGTAAAACAGGATCGGTTAAAGGGTAATGCAGACTATGGGTAAGGTACCTGTCTATGCCATTGATAGGTCTATTGTTATAAAGGAAATCAACCAGATCCTGGCGGGGTCCTTTATTATATGCCGGCATAAGGATAAAGGCGACACATTCTTTTGCCATCTGATCCTTCTTATTCATCTCCCCAAGAGAGTCAATAAAAATATCGACTCCCTTGTTCCTGAATTCATATCTTCCGCTGTTTGCTACAAAAACACACTCTTCTGACAATGGATAACCAAGCACCGCTTCCGCTACTTTTTTAAGTTTCGACCGGGCAAGCATCCTTCTTTCCTCAAATACCTCTTTACCAGGCACAAATGAGTCTTCAAAACCGTTGGGTGTCACAATATCAACATCTTTACCAAGAAACAATGAACATTCCCTGGAAGTGATTTCACTGACGGTTGTAAAAACATCCGCGACTGCTGCTGATATCTTTTCAAGAGATAGTTTTGCCACAACATTAAACTCACGGGCAACCTGGGTCGGAATGTATTCCTCCATTTTACTATACAATAGTCTGTTATTGCCTGCAATACACCGGCCAAGAACAGTGGCATGGGTTGTAAAAGCAGTGGCAATCCATGGTGCAAATTTTTCAAGATAGAGAATGCCGGTCCCTGTCATCCACTCATGGAATTGAGCTATGATATTATGGTGTTGGCGGTGGAATGAGGTAAAACTTTCAATAATCTTTCCGGCAGCGTATCCGAAAAGAGCCGGCTCAACATAATCCCACTGACCCGAAATGCTGTCGAGCTTGTAGGTTTCCCAGAATCCGGCGAATATCTCATTCTGTTGACCGAAATAGGGAGTAAAATCAATCAGGATTACAATTGGTTTCCCGGCAATGTTCCATCTTCCGGTTTTCACTCTTAATCCATCCTTGGCAGCAAGGGTTTTCCAATCAACGAAAAGTGATTCGTCACGAATAAATTCCGGATTTGTTATCTCCTCCCTCCATACATCGGGTCCTATTAATATATAATTATCTCCGAGTTCATTGACAATATTTAGTGCTTTAGTCGAGATTACAGTGTGAATTCCTCCAACCTTGTTACAAACCTCCCAACTGGTCTCAAAAATCAGTTCAACATTCATTAGTAATTTTTATTGGTTCAGATTAATCAATTATTATTTTCTCCTCCCTTTCCCTGTCGAAAAGGGATTTGCAGGTGGTTCCTTTTTAACGGTCTTTGTTTTTATTTCAGCTGATCTGGCCGGTTTCCTCTTCAATAAAGTCTTTCCGGCAAGTATCCGTTCTTTCTTTAGAACAGATCTTGTCACAGTTTTTACTCTTCCGGTTTTTTTCTTCATTTTCTCAATTTCGGCAGATTGCTGATCAATTATCTGTTCTTTCTCTCTTATCAGTGAATTAAGTTTATTTATCTCATTATACTCGGTGATATCAGGGATGAATCTGTTAAGTCTGATCTCAAAATCGCTTAGAACGTTCATATAATTCATAAATGCATCATAAGGTGTTTCGTAAGGATTAAAATAGGCATGCACAGCACCATCCGAAAAGAACTTGGTTGCCATATAGTAAAAATGGTCGCTCGATTGAAGATACTCCCAGTCTTTTTTTATCTGGCCGTCATCACACCTGCCAACTTTATCTGTCAGATCATACAGCTTATCAAGTGCAGCTACCTGCAATTCGTTTCCATGCCATGCGGTTATATCACGTTCTTCATCTGCCCATGAGATGGGAGAAGGGACGCTAATCGCTGAAACAGGCTGTAATGTGTCTGCAATCTCGGTAGGAGTCATAAACCTGTAAGGGGTCTTTTTAAGAATTGATCCTGGTAAATGAGAAAGGAAGTCAAATATTCCTGTCTCCTTCCAGTTGTGTTCCCCAAAGGTTTCATAATCCAGAAAGACATTAATAAGTTCGCTTTTAGGTGCAAGTTTATTAAGCCAGGCTGAATATTTATCCGAGGTTAATGGCCATTCGTTCCAGCCCCTGTTTGAGAATCTGAAAGCAATATCATCACTCAGAACAAAATTCCTCAGAAGTATTTTAAGCCGTGGATTTAAAGAGTTACAGTACAAATAGTTAGGACTTTTCCATCCAAGGACATGTTTGGCTCCCTCAGTAAGCATCGACTTAAATCCCATTTCAGCCACCCATGAACCTATCTGGTCAGAGTAGATCAGTTCGGTGTTCCTGAAAGATGTAGGTTCGACCCCCAGGAACTCTTTTACCATCTCTTTGTGGGCAGTTACCTGGCGTTCGAATTCACTCCTCTTCTTAATAGATGCCAGAGAATGTGATCCGGTTTCTGCAAGAAATTCCACCATGCCTGTATCTGCAAGTTTTCTGAATGATTCAAGCACTTCAGGAGCATAAAGCCGGAACTGGCTTATTACCAGCCCTGAAAGAGAAAAAGTGACTTTAAATTTTCCTTTATTTCTCAGAATAAGGTCCAGAATAATATCATTGGCAGGTATATAACATTTCTCTGCCACCTTTCTCATGATTGATTCGTTGGTGAAATCATCATAATAATAGTGATCATGCCCCAGGTCAAAGAACCTGTATCGTTTTAGCCGGAAAGGCTGGTGAACCTGAAAATAAAAGCATATTGCTTTTTTGTTTACTGCACTCATATTTTAGTTCTTATGTTGCCAAATCACTCTGTAATAAATATCTCTTACATGCCTTGCTGAATTGTCCCATTTGAGCCTGACAACTTCTTCTTTCCCATTCTTTATAAACATTTGTGCCAGGGCAGGATAATTAAGAATGCCGTAAATTGCATCCGCCATTGCATCAATATCCCAGAAGTCGGTTTTTACTGCATGAGTAAGGATTTCGGAGACTCCCGATTGTTTGCTTATAATTACAGGAACATTTGATTGCATAGCTTCGAGAGGAGAAATTCCAAATGGCTCTGAGACTGAGGGCATAATGTACACATCACTTAAACTCAGCAAAGTAAAAACATCTTTACCTTTCAGAAATCCGGTAAAATGAAAGCGATCGGTAATTTTTAGTGCGGCGGCTCTTCTCATCATTCTTTCCATCATATCGCCCGAGCCGGCCATCACAAATCTTACATTGGGCATTACCTTCAGTACTTTGTATGCAGCTTCAATGAAATATTCAGGACCCTTCTGCAGAGTGATTCTGCCAAGAAAGGTGACAACCTTTTCATCAAAACCTTTTTCCAATTCAGCTTCTACGGAGATTTTTACAGGTTCAACTGCATTATAAACGGTTTCAACTTTATCAGGATGGATCTGATATTTATTTATTACAATATCTCTTGTGAGGTTACTAACCGTGATAATTTTTGAGGCCGCATCCATTCCGTTTTTTTCGATCCGGTAAACATCCGGATTTACATTCCCGCCACTCCGGTCAAAATCAGTAGCATGGACATGTATTACAAGCGGTTTGCCTGACACTTCCATTGCAGCGATACCGGCCGGGTATGCAAGCCAGTCGTGCGCATGAATTATGTCAAACTCATTTTCCTCGGCAATAACAGAAGCAACAACTGAGTATTTGTAAATCTCATCCATCAGTGAACCGTCGTATCTCCCTGAAAATTCTACCATTCCCTTATTATCCGTCTGTACAAAAAGATTATATCCTGAGACCTCTGAATTTACCCGGTACCAGAAATCCTCAGGATCGGTATATGGTACAATTTTGGAGTAAATTTCAATCTTTTCAAGCGGACGCCGGAATCCTTTGTAGTAAACCTGTTTGAATGCAACTGGTGTCTGGTTTGCTCCGATCAATCTTACCTTTGACTGGTCTTCATCTCCCCAGGCCTTTGGCACAACGAAAATAACTTCCAGATCATCCAGTGTTGACATACCTTTTGTCAATCCATAACTGGCTGTTCCTAGTCCGCCTGAGATATGGGGCGGAAATTCCCATCCAAACATTAGCACACGCATATCATACCTGAATTATAGATTAGCATACTTATTTTCAAGCAGATCAATTATCCTAAGCACCTCTCCAACGCTCCATGCCTGAGATATTGCACCGTTAGGTGCATGTGGCGGATCTCCGTCATAGATTTCAGATATGGTGCTTACTCCATGTTCACTCATCACCTCTTCGAGGCCATAAATAAGCTTCTTGACTTTATTAACTCCCTGTTTACCATAAACTTTTAGCCAGCCTTCGCAGAACGGGCCTAAAAGCCAAGGCCATACAGTACCATTATGATAAGCTTTGTCGCGCTCCGCCTGGTTGCCCTTATAGGTACCCTTATAAAACTTGTTCCCCGGGGAAAGCGTTCTTAATCCCCTTGGCGTAACGAGCTCTTTATCTGCAACATCCAGAACTTTTTTCATTTGCTCCTTATCAAGCATGGAGTATGGAAGTGATACAGCAATAACCATATTGGGCCTTACAAAATAATTCTTTCCTTCCTCATCATTTACATAATCAGCCAGATACCCACGTCCTGGATCACAAAATATCTCATTGAACGATTCCTTTATCAGTTCAGGTAATTTTTCATATTCTCTGATAAACTTCTTATCATTTACCTGCCTTGCCATCTCAAGAGAGAAACAAACAGCGTTATACCAGAGGGCATTGATTTCAACTGCATAACCTTTCCTCTGGGTAACAGGTTCCCCGAAAACAACAGCATCCATCCAGGTAAGGGATTTCCCGGGGGCACCGGCATAAATAAGTCCGTTTTCCCTCATGTGGATACCAAATGCTGTCCCATTCCTGTAAGCCTCGAGGACTGATTTTAAAGCCTCCCCATATCGTTCCCAGGCATCGGAACCTCCGTTTTCGAGGTATTGTTGGACAGACCAGAAAAACCACAGAGGAGCATCAACAGAATTAAATGCCGGGTTATCTGTACCACCCATATTGGGGAATAATCCGTCTTTCATCCTACTTATCTGGGTATCAAGCACTTCCTTGTAAAGGGATAACTTATTCTTTGCCATGGCAAGCCCGGGAAGGGCAATAAAGGTATCTCTTCCCCAGGAACCAAACCAGGGATAACCTGCAATGACCAGTGTCATGCCATGACGTTTTTCGAAAAACTGCTGAGCTGCATTTCTCAGACAATTGATAAAAGAGTTACGTGGTATTTTACCTCCAACAGTCTTGGTAAATTTAGTCTTCAGTCCAGATGGCTTTTCCTCTCGGGTCGAAGCAGAAAACACTATTACATCTCCTTCTTTAGCATTAACTTCAAAAAAACCTGGTGAAAAAAGATCCTCTGAATAGTCATATCCTCTTTTCTGTTCCTCGGGATATTCGACCCCAATATACCAGTCGGGATTATGAACAAATTCTGCTTTGGTAGAAAACTGCATATTCAGTGAAGGGAATCCTTCATATAATTTGGATTTTATGCCATTTTCAATGAAGTCAACCTTGGTATTGGCAAAATGGTTAGCGCGTGTAAGTTGATGAATGCTTCTGAAAGCAAGGAATGGACGGATCTGAAGCTTCATGGGTTCAGACGCCTCAAGAATTGTAAACCTTACAAGATATTGCTCTTCATAATGTACCAATAACCTTTCCTGTTTAAAGATTACTTCACCCACCCTGTATATTCTTAACGGAATATTTTCAACCTCAAAATCCTCAATATATTTATGACCCTTAGGACTAAAATAATCCCCCTTATACTTTCTGATACCTGTATTGAAACTCCTGTCGTTATTAACCACAGTAACATCGAGAGATGAAAGAAGTACATATCTCTCGCCTCCGAACTCATCTACCGGACAAACAAGCAACCCGTGGTACTTGCGGGTGTTGCATCCTACAATTGTTGTTGAAGAGTACGAGCCGGCCCTGTTCGTCCTGATGATCTCCCTTGACAGTGAGTATTCAAGATTGACTACCTGACTTTTTTCAAACTTAATGTAACTCATAAATTTTTCTTTGATCTGACACTAAAAAGTCTTTTAAGATAATTATTTTTATTGAACATTGCAAAAGAACCTGCATGGAGAATAAAAAAAAGTTTCTCTCTTTACTGTTTTGTTTATATTGCTGCTGTCAGCAATATTATAATACTTTATACAGACACCGTCAGATTAAAAAAAGAGTAAATTTGCATTTCAATATTTAAAAATATTTAATAATTAATTTTTTTCTTAATGAACAATAAACTTGTTTTATTTTTATTTGCTGCAACAGTATTCGCCGGATGCAGGAAAAACTCTGTAGAAATATCCGGCATCCTTGAATATCCTGTCGCAGGAGAATACATTTTTCTCGATGAACTGAAATCTAATAAGCTTCTTACTGTCGATTCTACCATAATTTCTGATGATGGAAGTTTTGACTTTAAAAGAGAGGTCAAATATCCTTCTTTTTACCTTCTCAAAATTAATGAAAATAACTTTCTTACGATGCTCCTTGAACCTGGAGAGAAAATAAAATTCACATCTCATCACGATTCACTGAATTATCCGGTAGTGGTCTTAGGATCAAATGGGACAAAGTTAATGGCTGAATACAACAAAACCCTGAGAAAAACCATTAACAGCCTGACGGGGCTCAATAATATTTATACGCAGAATCTAGGAAGTCCGGATTTGCCTGTAGTGATCGATTCACTCGACAAGCTGGCTCAGGGTCATCTGAATGAAATAAATAGTTATACGAAAAGATATATTGATGACAATATTAAATCATTGGTAAGCCTTGTAGCTCTATATCAGCAGGTTGCTCCAAATGTTTATGTCCTGGATCCAAGTAAGGATTTAAGTTACTTTGTAAAGGTTGACTCTTCAATGTTTAGTCAATATCCTGAATATGAGCCTGTTATTTCCCTACATGATCAAGTACAGGAATTAGTTGTCCGTTATAAAGATCAAACGACTGCATCAACCGACCCAGTCGAAAAGATGGAAGCTCCTGAAATTTCGCTGCCTTCACCGGAAGGTGAAACAATTAAACTTTCTTCAACGAGAGGTTCAGTGGTATTGCTTGATTTCTGGGCATCGTGGTGTGTTCCATGCAGGCAGGAGAATCCTAACCTTGTGAAAGCCTATAATATGTACCACAACAAAGGCTTCCAGATTTACCAGGTATCGCTTGATAAAACAAAAGAAGCCTGGATAAAAGGAATCCAGGATGATCATCTTGAAAAATGGATACATGTAAGCGATGTTCAATACTGGAATTCGGTTGTGGTTACTCTGTACAAAATAGAATCAATCCCGTATAATTTCCTCCTGGATAAGGAAGGCCGGGTAATTGCTACAAACCTCAGAGGAGAGGCTTTACAGGGAAAGCTCGGCGAATTGTTTAAATAAACTGATACTGATTTATTAAAACTGGTAATCTGAATTTATAATGAAAAGATTTCTGATTTTTCTGCTTCTCTTTATGATCATCACCGGGTGCAGTAACAAAAACACATTCACTGTTAATGGAGTTATAAATGGGGGGAAAAAGAATTATATTTATCTGAAAAGGGTTAATGTAGACACTCCGGTTTTAATTGATTCTTCCAAAATCAGTAAGAAGGGGGGATTCCGGTTTAAAGTTAAAGCCAATAATCCTGATTTCTATCAAATCGGTTATTCTAATTCAGATTTTATCACTATTCTGGCTGACCCCGGAGAGAAATTAAACCTTGAATTTAATGGTACGAACCTTTTCCAGAACTATACAGTAACCGGATCAAAAGGATCTGAGCAGATCCGTATGCTTGACCTACGGCTTGCAGAAACAAAAAGAAAACTGGATTCTTTAAGTACAGTATATAATAACGCTTCCAAAGAGCCCGGATTTGAAGAAAGAGGTCCAATACTTGAGGCTGAATTCAATAATCTTATAAAGGACCTCAGGAAGAAAAACATTGAATTCATAATTACTCATATGAACTCGATGGCTTCAATAAAAGCACTCTATCAGAAGATTGATGAAAAGACCTATGTCCTTTATGATCCCCGTGATCTCCAGTATCTTAAGATCGCTTCAGATTCTCTTATCCACTATTTCCCAAATTCGAAACATGTTCAGGCACTCGTACAGGATGTTAAAAAAGAGCTCGATCAGATCTATTCAAGGCAACTCCAGAATATGGCAGGCACATTTCCTGAAACAAAACTTAATCCTGATCTGAAGGATATTACCGGAAAAAGGGTTGCATTCTCCTCACTCAGAGGTAAAATCGTCCTTCTGACGTTCTGGTCAGTTTCATCAAAAGAATGTATTGCAGAAAATCTTCAGCTTAAGGAGTTTTACAAAATCTACAATAGGAAGGGATTTGAAATTTATCAGATCAATCTTGATGAAAATGAAGCTGACTGGAAAGCAGAGGTGAAGTTTGATGAATTGCCCTGGATAAGCACCAGGGAGGACAATCCTCTTGATCCTAAAAATGCAATGCTTTTTAATGTTAAGACACTACCAACCAACTACCTGTTTGACCGAAACGGTACAATAATTGCATCAAATTTACACGGTAAATCACTGCAGATAAAACTTGATCAGCTGTTTAACAACTAGGTTATCATTTGAAAGAATCCGGGAAAATATACTTTGCTTCTGATTTTCACCTTGGCTTGACAACAGGGTCACATCCTCTTGAAAGAGAGAAAAAGATTGTCAGTTGGTTGAACGGTATTGTGCCGGATGCAAGGGAAATATATCTTCTCGGTGACATTTTTGATTTCTGGTGGGAGTACAAGCTTGTCGTTCCACGCGGATATACAAGATTTCTTGGTACAATATCAGCAATAACCGATTCAGGTATTCCGGTCCATTTTTTCACTGGGAACCATGATATGTGGATTGGCAATTATCTTTCTGATGAATGTGGCGTAACAATTCACACCGGACCTTATACTACTACTTTTGACGGCAGGAAATTCTATCTTGCACATGGAGAGGGACTTGGGTCAAAAGATCCAGGGTATAAAATTCTTCTTTCAATTTTCAAAAACAAACCGCTTCGTGTTTTATATTCAGCACTTCATCCATCAATAGGTGTTGGCATCGGTCACAAATGGTCATTACATTCCAGGCTGGGGAAAGGAATCAAACTGGATTTTATTGGAGAGGAAAAGGAAGACCTGATCAGGTACGCCAAATCGATTCTGGGAAATGAGAAGATAGACTATTTCATTTTTGGCCATCGTCACCTGGCTTTGTCATATAAACTTCAGGGGGGTTCAGAAATTATTTTCCTGGGCGACTGGGTTAAAAACGGAAGCTTTGCTGAATGGAATGGCAATGAACTTACTTTCAAGCAATTAAATTAATCAGATTGCTTCTCAACCTTAACTGTAAGCATATAATATGAATACAGTTCATTTACCTGTTCAAACTGATACCTCAGTTTACTGCCCGATTTGCGTGCTATATCAATGAGTCCCATATTTCCTGTACTGTCGGTTTCGACAGTCTGCTTCGAAAGGGATTTAATGAACAATTTCTTAAGTCCGGCCTCGTCAAACTTGTTAATTGTATCGAGTTTTTCCTTAAGGTCATTGATCCGGGAACTAAGAATCAGGTTCCCGGTTGTCAATACAAAAACGTCATCTTCCAACCTGATTATTGCAACAGACATGCCGTATTTCTCCTCTGGTTCACGTCCCGGACTGTATTTTGCTACATTCTCAAGAATTTCAACCAGAATGCTGAAGACTCGTCGCCGTAAATTTGCCTCAATATCTTCTTCAGTAAGTTTTGTTTCCGTGAACGATAAAACCTCTTCACCCACATCCGGGCAGATATGTCCCGACCAGGTCAGATACACTTTATTTTCCGCCATAAGATGTTCGAGATGAGTAACAGCCTTACTGTTAAAAGGCTTTTCCTTCCCTCCTGAATGTACTCCAATTCCCTCGGAATCGACTGTTTTGCTCAAGATAAAATATGAGTAGTCTTTATCGAGAGGTACAAAATCATAATCGAGCTTGTTGCCGGTCTTATTTGCCATTTCAATCAATCCTAGTCCTGCGCCACCCTTATTGCTGAATTCGGCGCTGCTCAGGATTTCCCTGTAATAGGTTTTGATCTCTTTTATGTCAAGCTTATTAATTCGATCCAGTCTGATTTTCAAATCATTAATATGCGGTGCAGCAATAGTATTTCCGGTAGTTATCGTATAGCCGTCATCTGTTTTTGAGTAAACAACAAGCGACATATCAGCATGATGATAGTGGTCTCCATGTCTTGTAACATTTTGCAGGTTTTCAAGAGCAAACATGAAAAGCCTTTTCCTGCCAACAAAACTGTATTCTGCGCTTTTCATCTCTTTTTCAAGCAGGGTAAGCAGAGATACAGAATTCTTATCTGTTATTTCGCCTCTGTAAACAAACATAAGGCGTTCTTCCATCATTTTATCTCGAATACTTCGTGTCAGGTCCATGCAATAAAGATCAGGAGTGTTAACAGTAGGCAAAAGTAACAATAATGGATTATTATGCAAATAAAACTCTGACAGGAAAGAGAATACGCCTTAATACTTAATTGGCATAAGTAGTTATAACTACCAACTGATTTAAATGAAATATTTCTGTAAAAATTACATATTCATACGGTTGGAAAAAAAAATTAGCGTATATTGATTGCCTTAAGATGCACGAAACCATACACCGGCATCTTAAAAAGAAAAAATTTTTGTTTAATGTTCAGCAGATTTTTTAAATATATTTTACCCCCCTTTACATTCAGAGTTTTTTTCCGGAGAATTTTTTATTCGAATCTCAAAAAAGTGCCTCTGGATAAGCCCTTACTTTTTGTAGGAAACCACCAGAATTCCTTTATGGACGGGATACTTGTCGGATCATACCTTCCTCAGCCTATACATTTCCTAATGAGAGCCGATATGTTCCGAAAACCATTTGCCAGGTTTTGTCTTCGTGAGTTCAATGTGGCTCCGGTTTACCGGATTGAAGAAGGGCTTGAAAATGTCCATAAAAACCTGGAGACTTTTACAGGTATTTACAACATTTTGAAAGAAAACGGCAACCTGATCGTCTTTTCTGAAGGCACCTGTGTGCAGGAGAAACGGCTTCAGAAGCTCAGAAAAGGAACTGCAAGGATGGCTTTTGGAGCAGAAGAAAAACATGGGTTGGATGTTCACATAGTTCCTGTTGGTATTAATTACACCTATCCTGCAAAATTCAGGAAAGAGGTAATGATAAATTTCCACGAATCGTTCAGTATTAAAGAACTGAAAGAAATTTATAATAATAATCAGGCTAAGGGTTTGCGCGCATTTAATGAAAAGGTAGATGCAAGCTTACGAAAGGAGGTCATTATTATCGAAGATCCTGAAAACGACTGGCTTGCAGAGCAACTCCTGAAAATGAAGAGGAATAATTTTGTACTTCCTTTCTTCCGGTGGAGATTTGATAATAACGACAGGCTGCAGCTTGAAAAAATAGTTAGTGAAAGAATTAATCATCTCGGCAAAACATCGCAGGAGGGCCTGGAATCTCTTTCACAAAAGGTAAAAACCTATTTAGACCTTCTTTCGAAAAGCAGGCTCAGGGATGAAAACCTTGCCAGGAAACTGGACTGGGGACTTTTAAGGTATTTGGCAGTAATTGCCGGATTTCCTGTCTTCATTGCCGGGTATCTCAGTAATCTGATACCCTTTGTAGTGCCAAAATTCTTATGTGATAAACTTATTAAAGATCTGAGGTTTTATAGTTCTGTTTATATCAGTTCCGGAACTGTCCTTTACCTTATCTATTTCCCTGTTCTGCTTATCCTTGCTGGAATGTTTGCAGGATGGCCGGGAATTCTGCTTGGATTACTGGTTCCCCTGGCTGGATACTTTGTATTATTCTATCAGGAAATTTTCTGGGAACGTCTGCGGACTCTCCGGTTCAGATGGAACAAAACGGTAATTCCATCTCTGATTAAAGAACTTACACATCAACGCCAAAGTATTCTGGGGGAATTTGATAAAATTGAATTTAACACCTGATCAGGGAATATACATTCTCTGGATAAAAGCAATTTTGAAGAAGGGTAATTTATAGTTATATTTAACCTCCTTTAGATTCAATAAATAATTTGTGTGTTTTCTAAAAGGTTAATTATTAACCACTTAAGAAGATGCTTACTGTATTCAATATTCAAAGGTATTCAATCAATGACGGGAATGGTGTAAGAACCAATATCTTTTTCAAAGGTTGCCCATTGCGTTGTGTATGGTGCAATAATCCTGAAAGTCTGGAACCCTCTCCATCAATAATGTATGATGAAAGATTATGCCACCAGTTCGGTGAATGTGTCAAAGCAGGTAATGGCCGGATAATTCTTGAAAATAGTAAATTGGTTATTAACAGGGATCTTGTTTCAGATGCTTCCGTTTTCAGTAATATTTGTCATTCCAAAGCACTTATTGTAATCGGCCAGGAGAAAAGTGTCTTACAAATACTTCAGGAAATCGAAAAAGACACACCATTCTACCGGATGAGTGAAGGCGGTGTAACCCTGACCGGTGGCGAACCCTTAGCACAGGGAACGACGGAGCTGATAGATTTAATCGTTGCGCTGAAAAAGAGAGGAATTCATGTGTCAGCTGAAACATCGTTACATCTGGCCTGGGAGATGATTGAGAAGTATGTCGATTTAATTGATGTATTTCTGGTTGACCTGAAACATGTTGAAACTGATAAATTCTTAAAATACACAGGAGGCGATGCATCCCTGGTGATGAATAATTTTAAAAAACTTGATGAAACCCGAGGAAAATTTATTGTACGGGTTCCCGTCATTCCCGGATTTAATTTTTCATCTCCCGAGTTGTTTGCAATTATTGATTTTGCTTCAGAATTAAAAAACGCCTTTGAAATTGATTTTATCCCCTATCATGCACTGGCAAAAGAAAAATATTTAATGCTGGGAAAAGATTATTTATTTGGAGATCATAAGAAAATTGAAAAAGCCGAATTAAGACTTTTTACAGAATATGCTGAACATAAAGGCCTTATTGCAAGAATATTGAATTGAAATGATATCCGGTACAAAAACAACTGGAATTACAGAACGAATTGCTAAACTGAAAGATAATGTGATTTCAGCTTTACCAATAATCTGCACAGAACGTGCAAAATACTATACTCGTGTTTACCAGGAATCTGAAGACACTCCGGTCATTCTTAAACGAGCATTTGCTCTGGAAAAGACGTTGAAGGAGATGACAATCTTTATTAATGAAGGTGAACTGATTGTTGGTAATCAATCATCGAAGCTCCGGGCTGCTCCAATATTTCCTGAATATGTTACCTCCTGGATAATAGATGAACTGGATGAATTTGATAAGCGTCCTGGTGACGCTTTCTTCATTACTGAGGACCAGAAAAAAGAGCTTAAGGAAATTTGTAGCTGGTGGAACGGGAAAACCCTCATTGATAGAGGTTATTCACTTATGACTTCGCTAAACAGGGAGATACATGACTCGGGAATTATCAGGGCAGAAGGTAATCTGACCTCCGGGGATGCACATATTGCAGTAAATTTTGAAAAGATTCTTGAAATAGGCCTTGAAGGATATCTTCAGAAAGTAGAGTTGTCGCGGAAATCACTTAAGGATTCTGATACCGGATTCCTTAAAAAGCAGGACTTTTATAAAGCACTGAAAACAGGGATTGAAGCATTTCAGACTTTTATAAAGAGATTTGAAAAACTTGCATTTGAATTATCCCAAACCGAAACTGATCAGAAGAGAAGAACAGAACTTCTTAAAATAAGTGAAAACTGCAGTCATATATCTGCCAATCCCCCTACCGGATTTTATGAGGCACTACAGCTTACCTGGTTTGTCCAACTGATCCTCCAGATCGAAAGTAATGGCCATTCAGTTTCACTTGGCAGAATGGACCAGTATCTTTACAGGTTTTATATAAATGATTTCGTCCCTGGAAAGATCACTGAAGATTTTGTGCTGGAACTTCTTGAAAATACCTGGTTGAAATTACTATCCGTTAATAAGATCCGGTCATGGTCTCATACCAGGTTTTCGGCCGGAGGTCCTCTTTATCAGAATGTTACAATAGGTGGTCAGACTACGGAGGGTAAGGATGCTGTCAATGAACTCAGTTTTCTTATTCTGGACTCTGTTGGCAGGATGAAACTTACCCAACCTAATTTATCTGTACGCTTCCATAGGAATATGAGTGATGAGTTCATGACAGAATGTGTTGATGTGATTGGAAAGGGATTCGGAATGCCTGCCTTTAACAACGATGAAATTGTTATCCCGTCGCTTATTGACCTCGGTGTAAAGAAAAATGATGCATATAATTATTCTGCCATCGGGTGTATTGAAATAGCCGTTCCCGGGAAATGGGGATACCGGTGTACAGGAATGAGTTTTCTCAACTTCATGCGTGTTTTACTGGCTGCCATGAACAATGGTCTGGATACCATGTCAGGTAAGACTTTTCATGCCGGAACAGGTTATTTTGAAGATTTCGGTAATTTCAACGACCTGATGGCAGCGTGGAAGATTCAGGTTGAGTTTTATACAAAAGCAACCATTGAAATTGATTCGGCTGCTGATTTTGCACTTGAAGAGCTGGTCCCTGATATTCTCTGTTCTGCCTTTGTGGATGATTGTATTACCCATGGCAAAACAATTAAGGAAGGTGGTTCTGTCTATGATTTCATTTCAGGGCTCCAGGTAGGTATTGCCAACCTCGGCAATTCACTTGCAGCAATAAAAAAACTTGTTTTTGAAGAGGGGATGATAAGCAAAGAGGCTCTCATGGAGAACCTTAAAAATAATTTTGAAGGGAAAGAGGGTGAAAAGGTACGTCAGCTAATCCTGAATTATGCCCCGAAGTACGGGAATGATGACGATTACGTTGATTTATTATTACACGATGCTTATATGTATTATATAGACGAGCTTTCAAAATACCATACTACACGCTTTGGCCGTGGACCTATTGGCTGCAGGTATTATGCCGGCACCTCAAGTATTTCCGCCAATGTACCTTCAGGTTCTGTGGTCCCGGCTACCCCGGACGGACGAAAAGCTTTTACCCCTCTTGCAGAGGGAAGTTCACCGACCTCAGGGACAGACACCCTGGGGCCGACAGCAGTTTTTAAATCGGTATCAAAGCTCCCAACGAATAAGATTCTTGGCGGTGTTCTGCTGAATCAGAAACTTTCACCATCAGCATTGGCCAATGTGACACAAAAGCAGAAACTTATCTCAATAATAAGAACATTTTTTGAAACTCTTAAAGGCTGGCATGTACAGTATAACATTGTTTCCAGGGAGACCCTGCTGGCTGCAAAAAAGAATCCTGAAAATTACAGGGATCTTGTAGTCCGTGTTGCCGGATATTCCGCATTTTTTACAACACTGTCTCCTGATACTCAGGATGATATTATTGCCCGTACAGAGCAGAAGTTATAATATAAATATGGAAAAATTCCTTTGCGGAGTGGACCTTGGTGGGACCAAGCTATCTGTCGGACTGGTGCATCCCGATGGCAGAATTCATGATAAGATTACGGTTTACGACCATGTCAGCAAGAATGAAAATATGGTTGCAGATCAGATAACCAGGCTTGTCAGACAACTGATCTCGGTAAACAGGCTTGCTGAATCAGACATAAAGGGAATAGGTATTGGTTTCGCAGGACACGTTCGCTATAAAGATGGCTTTACATTAACTACTTCTAATCTGAAAGGATTTAAAAACTTTCCGTTGCGTGAGGCTGTCGCGAAAAATTTTCAAATTCCGGTCCTTCTTGATAATGATGCCAATGCACAGGCTTTTTGTGAATATAAGTTTGGAGCCGGCAGAGGTTATGATACACTTATTTTTCTGACCATCAGTACTGGCATAGGCGCCGGAATCATATTGGAAAAAAAGCTTTATCGCGGAATCACCGGGACAGCCGGTGAATTTGGACATACAATTGTAAACCCCGACATTAATCTGAAATGCACCTGCGGAAATGAAGGATGTCTGATGGCATGTGCCTGTGGTCTGGCACTGCCTCACCTTTTTAAAAAGAAAACGGAAGAGGGACTCAGGACTTCCCTGCCTCTGCCGGATGATTTTCATTATACGCAGGTAGACGGGAAGATGATTAAGCAAGGACTTGATATCGATGATCCTCTTTCAAAAGCCATTGTACTTGAGTGTGCTGACTATATCGGTATTGGCATTTATAATATTTTTCAGATCTTCAATCCTCCCGTTATTATTTTAGGCGGAGGTCTGCTGAGCTGGGGTGAAATTTATTTAAACCGGATTAAAAGTAAATTTTACGAACTGGCCCGGGATATGATTTTTGACAAGATTGATATAGTTGAATCTGAAGCAGGTTGTGATGCCGGCCTTATAGGAGCTGCGGCATTGCTCCTGGAATGACCACCTTTAACCGGCCCAACCCTCCCTGTCGAGGTTACGGTAATTTATTGCTTCTGAGATATGTTCGGCATTAATGTTTTCCGAGTCACCCAGGTCGGCAATGGTTCGTGCAACTTTCAGTATCCTGTCATATGCTCTTGCTGAAAGTCCTCTCAGGTCCATAGCAGTTTTGAGTAACCTTCCTCCCGCCTCATCAAGCTGACAATATTTTCGTTGCATTGAGGATGACATCTGGGAATTTGAATATATCCCCTTTACTGATTCAAACCGTTTGGCCTGGATAGTCCTGGCTCTGATAACCCTTTCCCGGACCATAGCTGAGGTTTCCACTTTTCCATGATCGGCCAGCTTTTCATAATTGACAGGTACCACTTCAATATGTATATCAATACGGTCGAGTAAAGGTCCTGAAATCCTGTTCAGGTATTTCTGAACCATACCGGGAGAACACATGCATTCCTTCTCGGGATGATTATGGAACCCGCATGGACATGGATTCATACTGGCCACCAGCATAAAACTTGCAGGATAGTCAACAGTTGATTTTGCTCTTGAAATAGTAATCACCCGGTCTTCCAGCGGCTGCCTCATCACTTCCAGAACACTCCTTTTGAATTCAGGCAGTTCATCAAGGAACAATACACCATTATGCCCCAGTGAAATTTCTCCGGGTTGAGGGAAGGTTCCACCACCGACAAGTGCGACATCCGATATCGTATGATGAGGCGACCTGAAAGGTCGTTTGGTCATCAGTGCTGTGTGGTCGTCGATTTTTCCGGCAACAGAATGTATCTTTGTTGTCTCAAGGGCTTCTTCCAGAGTGAGTGGAGGAATAATAGTCGGTAACCGTTTGGCTAACATTGTTTTACCGGCACCTGGAGGGCCAATCATAATTAAATTATGCCCGCCTGCAGCCGCTACCTCCAGCGCCCGTTTGACATTTTCCTGTCCTCTTACATCTGAAAAATCAACTTCGTATTTATTGGCTTCGCAGTTAAAAATCTCCATCAGATCGACCGTCACTGGAGTGAACTTCCTGATCCCGTTAAAGAAGTCCACCACATCACCAAGGTTATCCATTCCATATACATCAAGACCGTTTACAACAGCGGCCTCGCGTGCGTTTTTTACAGGGACAATTACTCCTTTAAATCCTTCCTCCCTGGCTCTCAGGGCAATAGGAAGCACTCCTTTTACAGGCTGTAATGTACCATCAAGCGATAATTCTCCCATGATAACAAACGACTCCGACTCCCCCTTAATGATTTTTTCATCAGCAGCAAGAATGCCAATAGCGAGGGGAAGATCATATGAGGACCCTTCCTTCCGGATATCGGCAGGAGCCATATTTATTACCACCTGTTTACCGGGCCAGTGGTAACCCAGTGATCGTAAAGCCGATTCTATCCTTTGCTGACTCTCCTTTACTGCAACATCAGGAAGTCCGACAAGAAAAAAACGGATACCGCGAGACACATTGACTTCTATCGTAACTGTCACTGCATCAATGCCCATAACGGCACTGGCAAATGTCCTGACTAACATAATTTAAAATTTACTAGCACATTAGGAAACACAGTATCAAATATAGGAAAAGATAAGATAAAAGACAAAAGGGAAAAGATAAAAGTTAAAGAAGGTTGAAGTCCGCCTTCGCTAAAGCTATGGCAGATGAAAGTTGAAGAGTTGAAAGGTTGAAGGAGTTGAAGGCGAGAGTGTGTGAGGTGGAGATGCCGGTTATGTATTTATTTGATCCGACTTTTTTACTGGCCGGGTATTCTTAAAACATCCCCTGTTCTTTGAGCCATTTTCTTACTCTTTCATGCTCTGCCTTGTATTTTGCTTAAATGTTTTGCAGGATCTAAATATCCACGCACCGTAGTCAAATGACTGTCAGTAAATTGAAGTTGTGTGATTTTAAGCAGAACAGGGAGAAATTACGATAAGTGTAACAGACTTTCTTATTTTACATGACCAAGGTACTTGTCGTACCATGCAAGTGTTTCTTTAATTAAATCTGTCCGTGGTACTAAATGGCCAGTATCATATATAATTATTTTCTTGTCCTTTGCTGGAGTACCCAATAAATTAAACATTGGCATCTGAGAGGTCTCAACCGGAAAATCCATATCATATTTTCCGTTCAGCATTAGTACAGGTTGATAGATCCTGGGAAGGAAATTGAGTGGATCAACTTCCGGAAACGTTTTATTCATACCCACTCCTCCTACATGAAGAACAATTGCTTTTATACGTCTTTCCACAGCAGGGTAGAGACCTCCCATCCGGCCTCCCCAACTATAGCAAAAGAATCCTATCTTGTTCTGGATAATGTCACTTCTCGTTTCCAGATAATCAATTGTACGACCAATGTCCTTACGCCACATTATTACGTGATCTTTATAAAACACTGTCTCTTCCGCCGGAGAATTCTTAAGTTCGTCTTTTCGTTCATGAGTCCCTTTTAAGATTGGATAGACCAGTACTCGTCCGCTTTTTACAATAAATTCCATCCTTTTAAAATAGTTGCTTGTTGCCATATCCATAATTATTGCATTTGAGCCAGGGAAAAAGATAATAGGCTGGTAAGGAGGCTGAGTATCTCGTGGAATAAAAAGATAAACGATTAATCGCTCATTATTATATCCTGCATCCATTGTAACTTTTTCAACTTTCCAGATACCAGTGTCTGGTGTTGTTATTACCTGCTCATTCAAAGGCGACTTGTCATAAGCATATTGTCTTAATAAAATATTAAAGGTTTTATCGTCAACCGGTTTCTCTTTACGATAATCACGGAACTCTAAAATAATGGGACCTGATAAAGAACTTAGGGTAGTATTGCCAGGCAATTCCATAATGCAACGAAATCCATTTGACAGAGATCTGTCAATAGAGGGTTGCGTGCCAGCTTCATAAAAAGAGTATGCAGGATCATTCCACCCTCCTCCTAATATATATGACTCTCCATTTACTCCGTTTCCATTATAACACCATTCCCTGACATTCCCTGCCAGATCATAAATACCATAAGAACTTATGCCCTCCATACTTCCAACAGGAACAGTTGAATTTCCGTTTAAATTGCTCAAGGGAATGATATTCATGCTCCGGGAAGTTTCTGCAATTATGCTCCAGTGATACAATGTAGGAAGTCTTTTCCCTTCAAAAGCAGCGTAAGCGGAAGCCTAGTACCATGAAATACCAGCAACAGGGTAGTCTTCCTGTCCATCAGGATATTTTCCCACTTCCCAACCGGCAGGACCATTTTTACCGGTCTTGTCAAGAAATATTTTCATTGCCGATTCCCATGATATTTCTTTCCCATCCCGGGAAATCGGGAAATTCCAATAACTTTTATTGCTATATCCTTCGGCATCAACAAAACGCTTATAATCTTTATTACTAACCTCAAACCGATCGACAAGAAACTCTCCCACACGCCTTCCTCCGTATTTTTCAAGACCTACAATCCTCATTGGTGTTATTCGGGATGGAATGCGTACCATATTTGGGGGCAACACACCAATGCTATCAAGTTTCAGGGTATTTCTTAAGTCAAGCAAATCAAAACTGGTAATAAGAACAGTTTGAAATCCATTTTTTTCGATTTTGATTCTATTATAGCCGAGAGGGACCCTTATATTTTTAAAAGGTGTGACTCCTGATTCTTTCCATGAATCTTCTGGTTTATTGTAATCTTTCCAAAATACTCTGGCGCCTTCCGGTTGGGTTTGCAATGAGACACTTTGAGAAATATTTTGCCATAATTGAATTAATAATGAATCATTGTGTATGTATTTATCAGCTTCAGTTGCCAATTCAAAGGCCAGAGAGGGAGCGGCGAAATTATCTTCAACCAATTTTTGAATTTCCGGAATAAGTTTATTATGAGCGTATTGCCTCTTATATAATTTGAAGACAAAAAGACTCAGAATCAAAAAGACTGAAGCTACGCCAATAACAAGGATACTTCTAAAGATTTTTTTTGGTCTGACTGGTTTTCTTTCTCGAACCAGTATTTTCCGTTTAGATTTAATTAGTTCTGTCCTAATCGGCTCATTAATTGTACGCTTCTTTCCCTTTGCACTCTCCTTAACCTGAATTTCTTTGTGTTTTGCCTGGTCTGGAGAAATAGATACCTTCATGCTTTCAATGATATCCTTAACTGCTAATGAGACTTTATTTATCTGGTCGCGATAAATTGTCCGGTTTAAATTGTCATGCGGATTATCTTCTTTTGACCGCAAAGGTCTGTTGACTCCGGCAGATTTATAAATAAAATCAACTCCACGAATTACGCCTCCTAATATTGATTCACATAGTTTAATATCAGAAATATCCAGATCATTTATACGAACCGGAAGTAATCTGTTTGCAACATTACCATTGGGCAGTGTTACCTTCAATCCGAACTGATCGTGAGAGGCCTGTTCAATAAATGCTTTAAACTCATGGTCCCATGCAAATGACCTTGGATCGCAATAGGTACGTGAAATGATTGGTATAAAAATCAGACAATTTAGTTTCTTTTTCAGGGAGGCATCTACATCATGAGTCTCTAATCAGTCCATCCTGCGGATTGATGTCAAAATAAACACTGACTTCCTCTTTGAAAGTTGACTCGAGTTCGTCTTTAAGCGCTTCAACAAACTCACTCACCCACCTGTCTCCTTTGTTGTCTTTCTGTCGGTAGCTGATGAAGATGTCGTAAGAGTAGCCTTCTATTATGCTTACCATTTTAGCTATTCATTGTGATAAAGTTACGAAACTCTTAAACACGGAGCAAAAAAAGCCAAGCAACAAAACCTTTTCTGACCTGATGAATGATAATTGAGACAAGCAAATATTACTCTAATGCTTTATTTAATTTTACTATATCCTCATTTTAAGGAATTTGTAAAGTCCTAAATGAGAAAAAGGATTGTCAATACAAGATTGGTTCTAAGGTTTTTGATTAATAAAAAATAACCTTTATATCCGTATGTAGAAATATTTGTGATTTTATACTTATTAACATATTAATTTTCAATTAATTATAAAATCCATTCAAATTAACAACCATTAACATTGAGGTTTGCAGAACCTTCTCCGGCAGTTTGCACACCTGGTAATAGTTGTAGGCTTTATAGAACATCCGGTTCTCCAGAAATAGTATTAATTTCAATTAATTCTTTCATCCTTCCTGAGCTGTTCTAATAACTGTTGGTTTGTCACTTTCCATTTAAGTAAAGCGCCCGCAGACATTGTATGTGGAATTTGAAATTCCAGCTGGTTGTGAACTACAGTAACGGTCTTGTCACATACTACGGTAATGGTAATTTGACCGTATCTGGTGTTGAATATTTTCTTGTTCATTGTTGTAAGATTTTTATGGCATTCGTATTTACGTTTCATGATTATTGGTTTCATATAATATTTTATCAATTCTTGCCAGATTGCATGTTTACCTCTATTAAAAGTTGGACTAACGATTCTTCAAACGTCCCGGGATATTCTAAAATATTACCAAGACCTTCATCAATCATTTCATACGACTCCCAACCTTCAATAGTACGGATAAAGCTATAAGATGAGCCGTCTGTTAAACAAACATTAGCCGTAAATCCGAGTTTGAAGAAACTTTCCCCAAACTCGCGTATTTCGTCAATTGTAAGTTCAAAATGCCCACGCAGGGGTGAGCGTGGATGTTTAGTTACTAAAATCTGATCTATTTGTATCAAAATTGTGTGTTTTATGGTTCTGGTTTTTTGTTTTAATCAATTTCACTAAGTGATTTTAACAGAACATCCATCTCATGTACATCATAGATGGAGTTGCTTAATTCGTAGATTTCACGAAGAACGTTAGATTCTGTGTACTTCCCTTTCAGAGCTTTGAAAGAAGATTCATTATCATCAGTGTAGTTGTTTACCTACTCACCATAGAAACCCTCGTTATAGAAATGAAGAAGATCTTGTTTTAATTGAATTTGTGTTTTCATGACTTAGTTATCAAGTATTTTGTTGGCAATCTCTCCATTTTCTTCCGTTATAATATCAGCATACAAAGACGTCATATTCAAACTGGAATGACCTAATTGCTTTTGTACTGTTCGCAAGTCCTTTGTTTTGTAGTACAATAAGGTTGCGTAGCCATGCCGAGCAGAATGGATGGTGAGATCATCACGAAGGCCTGCTTCCCGGACAGCCTGTTTGAAACTGATATATAAGGCTGTTGTGGTCGAGTGCTGACCTCCATGACCGGAAAACAGAGGAGCTTCCGGCTCTATAGATTGATTCCAGTTTTTCTTCTGAAGGATGAACTCCTGCAAATGCTTGGTTAACTCCCGGTCGATGTAAACGTCACGGGACTTTCCACGCTTCCCGTTGCGGACAAAGATGTATGGTGGTTTTATTGAGAGTTTTACGTCCTGAATTTTAAGTTTGGCAATCTCTGAAACCCGCAAACCAGAATCCAAAGCCAAATGCACCAGCATGTAACGAATTGGCCAAGTCATACGGCCTTTCGCCTTGTCAGCATTGGCACGGTCTTCAGAGGTCTTCAGAATGGCCTTGCGTTCCTGAAGGTCAAAGAACTTTTCTCTGGTGATTTTATAGTCTTTATTCATTGTAGCCTTTAATTTTGGTTAATTATTTTTAAGTAATCATAATCTATTTTTATTAAAATACCAAATATAAAGGCTATATTTTTAAGAAAATTTTAAAAACAGTTCATAATTCATTTAAATACGTGACTAAACTATATTCCAGGATATAATATATCAAGTTTTTTCTTCGGTAATTTTGACATTGTAAAAACGGAC
>JBGOZX010000001.1:0-109733 GCA_041480425.1 Bacteroidia bacterium | reverse complement strand
GAAGAAAAACACTGGAAGAGATTTCATATGTAGACAACCTTTTAAAAGAGACAGCCAACGAAAAAAGGGAAGGAATTAATGAACTAAAAATAATAGGAAATAAATTAAACTTACGAGAAACTGTTATAAATGGATTACGTGAGGAAATATTGGTATTAACTGATGGAATTGATCTTAACAGTCTTGCTATAAACATGATGGAAAGCGATTTAATTGTTTTAAAGAAGGATTATTCAAAAGCTGTTCTGAATTCATACAAATTGTCAAAGGCAAATTCTGAGCTGGGATATATATTATCGGCAAGTGACTTTAACCAGGGATATAAAAGGTTAAAATATCTGCAACAGGTTACCAAATTCAGAAGAAGAGAAACGGAAATAATCCTGGAGTTAAAAAGCCAGATTGAATCAACAAAGAAAAATTTAGAAGAAGATCTATCAAAAATTTCTGATTTAAAGTACAGGGAGGAACAACAAAAGAATTTATTACAGGGAGAGCAAAACAAAAAGCAAAAATTAGTTAGATCGTTGAATAATAAAGAGAAACAACTTCAGAAGGAACTGGAAGAAAAGAGACGTATTGCGCGAAAAATTGAATCGGAAATTGCGAGAATGATTGAGGAAGAACGAAGTAAAGGCACAAGATTGGATCTGACACCTGAACAAAAGCTTATAAGTGATAATTTTGAAGAAAACAAAGGGCGACTTCCATGGCCGGTTGAAAGAGGGGTTATAACAAGTCACTTTGGGCTGCAAAATCATCCGGTGTTAAAGTATGTTACTGAAGATAATATAGATATTGAAATAACCAGCTCTGGTCAGACACCAGTCAGAAGTGTATTCAGGGGAGAAGTCGTTAGAGTTTTTTCAATTCCAGGAGCTAATATGGCAGTTATTATACGGCATGGAAAGTATTTGACAGTATATCAGAATATTGTAAACGTTAAAGTTAAAACGGGAGAAAAAGTAGAAACAAAGCAGGAAATAGGGACAGTTTTCTGTGATACAGATAGTGGTGAAAAGGCTATTCTGAAATTTATGATATTTGAGGAAAAAGTAAAAATGGATCCAGAATTGTGGATTTCGAAAAAAAAATAGAAATTGCAAAAGAATTATATCTTAATAAAGGATAATAGATTTAGGCATGACTAAAATGTACAAGAGACTCCAGATAGAATCAAAAATGAGCAATCTGCGTATTATTGAAAATGCTATTGACGAAATAACAGGAGCAATTGGGATTAATCAGGATAACTACGGAAAGATTCTGGTTGCAACCCTTGAAGCAGTAAATAATGCGATAACACATGGAAATAAGGCAAATCCTGAAAAGCTGGTTGATGTAGAGATATCATTCGAAAAGAATCAAATAAGAGTTACTGTAACTGATGAAGGTCCAGGATTTAACCCGAGTTCTATTCCGGACCCGACAAAGCCTGAGAATATAGAGGAATTAAGCGGAAGGGGAGTGTTTTTAATGACTAAACTGGCTGATTCAATTAGCTTTAACGAAAAGGGAAATAGTGTTACAATGAATTTTAAGGAGGTAGCTTCTTGAGAATTAAAGTATTTTATGATGGCGTAATATACAGGCTTAAAAAATCTGGTAAAGTAAGAAAATTTTTAAATAAGGTCATCAGGGACGAAAATAGAACCCCAGGTGACCTTAATTTTATTTTTACAAACGATGTGAACTTACACGATATAAATATAAAATTTCTTGAACATGATTACTTTACAGATGTTATAACATTTGATTACAACAAAAAAAATACTGTGAATGGAGAAATTTATATCAGCATAGAAACAGTTAAGAAAAACTCAATTAACTATAAAGTTAGTTTAAATGATGAAGTTATAAGAGTAATGATACATGGTGTTCTTCATTTATGCGGTTATAGAGATATGACGAAGAAGCAAAAAGCTGAGATGAAGTTGATGGAAGATAAAAGGTTAAAAGAATATTCAGAAATTAATTGAATGGATTTTAAGTACGATATTATTGTTGTTGGTGGTGGCCATGCAGGATGTGAGGCAGCACATGCTGCCGCAAAGATGAATGCAAGGACCCTGCTCATAACGATGGACATGACAAAATTAGCACAGATGTCATGTAATCCGGCTATGGGAGGAATTGCAAAGGGGCAGATTGTTAGAGAAATTGATGCAATGGGAGGAATAAGTGGTATTATAACTGACAGAAGTTCGATACAATTCAGGATGCTAAACAGATCAAAGGGTCCTGCTATGTGGAGCCCCAGGGCGCAATGCGACAGGCAAAGGTTTAGTATTGAATGGAGAAAGGTACTGGAACAAACAGAAAATCTCTTTATCTGGCAGGAACAGGCTAAAAAGTTAATAGTAGAGGAAAATGTTGTTATTGGAGTAGAGACTTCCTTTGGAACAAAATTTTTTGCCAGGGCAGTGATACTGACAAATGGAACGTTTTTAAATGGATTAATGCACGTAGGTTTTAAAAATATAAAGGGAGGAAGATCTGGTGACCAGGCATCAACAGGGTTAAGTGATCAACTTCGTGAGTTAGGATTTACTGTAGATAGAATGAAAACCGGAACAAGTGCAAGAATAGATGGAAGATTTATTGATTTTACAGTAATGACAGAACAAAAAGGCGATGAGGAAGGAAGATCTTTTTCTTATATGATAGAAAACCTGAATCTGGAAAATCAAAGATCTTGTTTCATCACACATACAAATGAAGAGGTACATAAAGAATTAAAAAAGGGTTTGAAATTCAGCCCGCTTTTCACCGGCAGGATAAAGGGGCGTGGCCCAAGATATTGCCCAAGCATTGAAGATAAAATTGTTACATTTAAAGAGCGTGATGCGCATCAACTTTTCATTGAGCCTGAAGGCTTAGACACTGTTGAATATTATATAAATGGTTTTTCAAGCAGCCTTCCGCTTGAGATTCAATTGAATGCATTGAGAAAAGTAAAAGGTCTAGAGAAAATTGAAATATTCAGACCAGGTTATGCAATAGAATATGATTTCTTTCAACCAACTCAACTGAAACATACTCTTGAAACAAAACGAATAAAGAATCTTTATTTCGCAGGGCAGATTAATGGAACCACTGGTTATGAAGAAGCTGCTGCACAGGGTTTAATGGCGGGAATTAATTCAGTTCTTAAAATCAGAGAAAAGGAGAGTTTTGTATTGGGGAGAGAAGAATCATATATTGGGGTACTGATCGATGACCTTGTTACAAAGGGGGTGGATGAACCATACAGGATGTTCACAGCAAGAGCTGAGTACAGAATATTATTACGACAGGATAATGCTGACGAAAGGTTAACACGAAAGGCATTTTCATTAGGATTAGCAGAAAAGGAAAGAATTAAAAGGCTCGAACAAAAGGAAAAATTAGTCGAAGAAATTATTAAATTTTTATCGGAAAGAAGAATAAATCCGGATGAGATTAATGAGTTTCTTGATAAAGTTGAAACCAGCAGGATTAATCAAAAGGTTAAAGCCATAACAATAGCTATCAGGCCACAGGTGGAATTGGGTTCGTTTATTAAACAATTAAATGGAAGCGATAAGCTTGAAGCAGTCCGTTCTGTTAGGTTTGTTGAGATAGCAGAATCAGCTGAGATAAGAATTAAATATGAAGGCTATATAAAGAGAGAAAGGATTGTTGCGGAAAAAATTAAAAGACTTGAAGATTTAAAAATACCTGATGATATCGTATACACAGAATTAACTTCAATATCAACAGAGGGTCGACAGAAACTCTCCAGAATAAAACCGGTAAATGTTGGTCAGGCAGGAAGAATTAGTGGGGTATCTCCATCTGATATAAATATTTTGTTGATGTATCTCGGAAGATAAAATGTTCCACGTGGAACATTTTTTATAATTAGTAAATTAAAATTATATGAAAGTCTGGGGAAGACTGATAGATATCCATTTAAGGGATATTTATCCGGCAGTAATTAATTTCGATAAAGGTGTAATAAATAGTATTGAAAAAATATCTAAAGCGCCTGATATGTACATTCTACCAGGGTTAATTGATTCTCATATTCATATTGAGAGCTCGATGGTCACTCCCGGATCATTTGCTAAAGCAGCTGTTTCACGTGGAACAACTGCAGTAGTTTCCGACCCGCACGAAATAGCCAATGTTCTTGGAATTGAAGGTGTGAAATATATGATTAATGACTCAAAAAAAGTACCATTAAAATTTTTCTTCGGAGCTCCATCATGTGTTCCGGCAACATCTTTTGAAACAAGCGGGGCTATAATTGATCATCGGGCGATTGAAGAGCTACTCGGAATGAAGGAAATAAAATATCTGGCGGAGATGATGAATTTTCCTGGCGTTATTTATAACGATCCTGAGGTATACAAAAAGATCAATATAGCAAAGAAATTTAATAAACCTGTCGACGGACATGCACCAGGTGTAACTGGAGAGAAGTTGCGTAAATATGTTTCTGCTGGAATTACCACCGATCATGAATGCAGTACCTTAAGGGAAGCAAAAGAAAAAATAGCACTTGGGATGAAGATACTCATAAGGGAGGGAAGCGCTGCGAAAAATCTGGGGGATCTTAAAGATCTGTTCAGAACAAACCCTGATATGGTCATGCTTTGCAGCGATGATCTGCATCCTGAAATGCTGTTGAAGCGTCATCTAAGCAAGCTGATTGCACAACTTGTTTCAGATGGATACGATCTGTTTGATATAGTACGAAGCTGCACAATAAATCCGGCTAAACACTATGGACTGGAAGCCGGATTATTACAATCAGGTCAGCCGGCCGACTTTATTATTGTTGATGATTATCGTAAAATGGATGTTTCAGAAACATGGATAAACGGAGAAAAAGTATATGACAGGGGCGAGGTCTTATTTACCTATCTCAGGGCAGACCCGGTAAACAAATTCAATTGTTCTGAAATAGCAGCCAAAGATATCCTGATAACAGGAGGGGCAGGCAAAATAAGGGTAATTGGAGCATTAGACGGGCACCTTCTGACAAAAGAAGTTATCATGGATGCCGGGCCTGACAAATATATTGAACCGGATATTAACTTGGATATACTGAAAATTGTAGTAAAAGACCGGTATAATGACTCTCCTCCTTCTGTCGGATTTATCAGAGGATTCGGACTAAAGCTGGGTGCTTTTGCCAGCTCGGTTGCACACGATAGCCATAATATAATCTGTATTGGAACAAACAATAGTGATATTGTAAAAGCTATTAATGAAACCATCAGAATAAAAGGAGGACTGGCCATCTCTTCGGAAGGAAAAATAAGCTCACTTCAGCTTAGTATTGCAGGAATAATGTCGGATCAACCTGTAAACAGGGTTGCAGCAGATTATAAGTTGCTTTCAAAAAGTGTAAAGGCAATGGGTTGTAAAATGTCTGCCCCATTTATGACCCTCTCATTCATGGCCCTGCTCGTAATTCCGGAGTTGAAACTCAGCGATAAAGGATTGTTTGACGTGAATAAGTTCTGCTTTGTGCCACTGTTTGTTGAGTAAGGACAGCGAATTATTTCCACACCCCTCTGCCGATAAATCGGCATCTCCCCTAAAGGGTAGAAAATCCCTTACATATAACTGAAATACAGTAATATGATGTGTATTTTTCCCTCCTTGGGGGGAAATACAAAGGGGGTCAAACATGCCGTGGGGTCAAATCAAAAGGGGGTTTTTATTTAGAACCAATTACTATCTTTGAGTCGAAAAATTGCAGGTTTTATGCCAGCTGACATAAAATTTAAAAACATTCTTTCGTCGCTCCCGGATAAACCAGGGGTTTATCAATTTATTGATACGAATGGTAGTATTCTTTATGTGGGAAAAGCAAAAAGTCTGAAAAAAAGAATTACTTCCTACTTTATAAAAAACCAGTCGGGAAAAACAACCGTAATGTTGAAAAAGGCTGCAGATATCCGGTATATTGTTGTTGATAACGAATCAGATGCACTTTTACTTGAGAATAACATAATCAAAAAGCATCAGCCCAGGTATAATATACTTCTTAAGGACGATAAAACATTTCCCTGGATCTGTATAAAAAAAGAACCCTTTCCCAGAGTCTTCAGTACTAGAAATGTCATCAGGGACGGATCTGTATATTTTGGCCCTTACACCTCGGCCCTTATGGTTAAGACACTACTTACTCTTATAAGGCAATTATATAAGTTGAGAACCTGCACTCATAACCTCATAGAGTCCAATATTGCCGGAGGAAAATTCAAGGTGTGTCTGGAATATCATATAGGTAACTGTAAGGCTCCATGTATAGGTAACCAGACGGAATCGGATTACTCAGAAAGCATTCTCCAGATAAAAGATATTCTGAGAGGAAACATTCTGACTGTCACAGACCATTTGAAAAGAAAAATGATGGCTTACTCAAAAGAACTTCGTTTTGAAGAGGCACAGCAGATAAAGGGAAAAATAGATATCCTTACAAAATTCAGAAGCCGTTCCACAGTAGTCAGCAACACAATAAAAAATGTAGATGTGTTTGCATTTACCCAGGACTCGGACAAAGGATATATAAACTATCTTAAAGTGGTTGAAGGTGCTGTGATACAAGCCTTTACACTCGAACTTAGATTAAGGGTTGATGAGGAGAAGGAATCTCTGCTCGGCTTTGCGATCACAGAAATAAGGCAGCGATATACAAGTGATTCACCCGAAATAATTGTGCCGTTTAAACCTGATATACAGATAGATAAAGTAAAATATACAATTCCGCGAATAGGAGAAAAGCTTAAACTTCTTGAACTGGCTGAACGAAATGCGTTATATTACAGGATGGAGCAAAAGAAGAAACTTTTGGAGCACAAACCAGAAGAACGAACGGGCAAAAACCTGGAAAAAGTGAAAAACGACCTTCACATGCCGTCATTGCCAGTTTATATCGAATGTTTTGACAATTCAAATATAATGGGAACAAATCCTGTTGCGGCCTGTGTTGTATTCAGGAATGGAAGGCCAAGCAAAAAAGATTATCGCCATTTTAATATTAAAACTGTTTCCGGACCTGATGATTTTTCCTCAATGGAAGAGGTCATTTTCAGGCGGTACAAAAGAATAACCGAAGAGGGTCAAAGCCTTCCGCAGCTTGTGATAATTGATGGCGGAAAAGGCCAGCTTTCTTCGGCAATGAAAAGTATTGACAGGCTTGGTTTACGCGATAAAATATCTGTTATTGGCATCGCAAAAAAACTTGAAGAGATTTACTTCCCGGGAGACTCTGTACCGATTTATCTTGACAAAAATTCCTATAGTCTTAAAATAATACAGCAACTGCGAAACGAAGCTCACAGATTCGGAATAAATTTCCATCGTAATAAACGTTCCTCAGAAATGACAAAATCAAGGCTGGATCAAATAAAAGGGATAGGACCAAAAACAAAAGAGATTTTACTTAGAAATTTCGATTCGGTTGAAGAAATTAAAAAAGCCCGTCAAAAGGATTTGGAAAAACTGATTGGAATTAGCAAAACAGAAATTTTAACAAAATTCTTCAACAATTAGCTCTGGTTTACACATGGAGCGTAACTGTATAAAACATCGGTTAAATACTTTATATATAGCTATATAAAGATCAATTACTGATCTATTAAGTCAGCGAGAATTGAATATTTTATTTTATCTGTCCGGATGGCGTGGAATTTAGAAACTACAGCGGATCAATCTAAGACCCCCTTTCTTTTTCTCCCGATAAATCGGGAAAAGAAATCCAGTAAACAAAACAAAATTTTCGCCCCACCGGGGGAAATGGCTGCGAAGCAGACAGAGGGGTGTTAAAATTATTCGGAAAGATTATATGGACCCCCTTTTTAATTTCCCCCCAGGGGGGAAAGAAATCCAGTAAACAAAACAAAATTTTCGCCCCTTCAGGGGAGATACCGCGACGGGAGAGAGGTGTTTCTCCATATTAACAAAGATCAATATTTATTCAGAAAGTTTTAATTCCTTTTTGAGCATCACAGAGATATCCTGTGTTCCGAAAGTGATAAAACCTTTCATACCGGCAGATTCTGCTGATCTGACATTGGTATCAATGTCATCAATATAAAGGCATTCACCCGGTTTTAAGCCATAATCCTTCAAAAGAGTTTTGAAAATCCTGACATCAGGTTTTGAAAGCTTCACCTCTGAAGAAATTATCCCTCCGTCAAAATATCTGAAAAAATAGTAACCGTTTTTTATTTCTTCAAAAATATCAAGAGGGAAATTAGAAAGATAAAATAGCTTAAAACCGTGTTTTTTTAATTCTGGAAGCAGTCTGACATTATTATCGAGGGGAAACATTATCTCGGTACGAAAACTGAATACAAGGGCTATCTCCTCCCTTTTCAGCGAAGATTTTAAAGCCAGTGCATCAATTGCTTCCTTTGTCGTAATATCTCCATTGTCGAGCATTGCCCATTCCTTACTGCCGAAAACTTCAGATAAGATAATATTTCTGATATTTTCAGGATAGTTCTTCTTCTTCAGAAAATCTGAAGGAACGAAGCTTATCAGCACATTCCCCAGGTCAAAAACGATGTTTTTTATCATTTCAAGGATTTTTCATACTTATTGGCTGGCCGGTGGCTTCAAGGACATTCCACCATAATTCACTTTCAATATCTATTTTATTACGTTTTGCAACAGCCATCGGAATTGGAATCAGGGTAAATTGATTGTTCCAGAATCCTACAACAAAATCAGTTTTTCCAGCCAGGGCAGCATGAACAGCATTCTGAGCAAGAAGGTTGCAGAATTTACTGTCATTTGCGTTGGCTGGTGCACTTCTGATGATATAGCTGGGGTCGATGTACTTTATGGAATGCGGAAAGCCCTTAGAAATAAATTCTTCTCTTATCTTTTCTTTAAGATAAACACCAATATCTTTATGTTTTACATTACCTGAAGCATCTTTTTCATTGCCTGAAGTTTCGAAGAGATCCTGGCCGGCTCCCTCAGCAACCACAATAACAGCATGCTGTCTTTCTTCAAGTCGTTTTCTGAGTACATTTAGGAAGCCGCGTGTACCGTAAAGGTCAAACGTAATTTCAGGGATAAGCACAAAATTAACCTCCTGAATGGAAAGGGCTGCACTAGCGGCAATAAAGCCGGAATCGCGTCCCATAAGCTTAACAAGGGCAATCCCGTTGTAAGCACCGGAAGCTTCATTATGTGCATTTCTGATAATATCGTTGGCAATGGAAAATGCTGTTTCAAAACCAAAAGATTTTTGAATAAGGTTAATATCATTATCAATTGTTTTAGGAATTCCTGCCACACCTATCCTGAGCTTCCGTTTTTCAATTTCCTCACAAAGAGCATGTGCCCCGCGAAGTGTGCCATCTCCTCCTATGCAAAAAAGGATATTAATGTTCATAATCTCCAGGGTATCGACCATTTTTTCTACATCCTGAATCCCTCTGGAAGTTCCCAGAAATGTACCTCCTGTAAGATGAATATTGCTGACCATCGGAGCAGTAAGTTCAACAACGGGATGATTATACTTTGATATCAATCCTTCATAACCATATTTAAACCCAAGAACACGGCTTATACCATACCTGTAATAAAGTTCATTAACAAGACTCCGGATGACATTATTTAAACCGGGGCATAAACCACCACAGGTAACAATACCAACCTTTGTTTTTGCAGGTTCAAAATAGATATTTTCCCTGGGACCGGCTTTTTCAAAGGAGACTGGTATCTGCCCGGTTTCTATGCATTTGTTGAAGTTCTCAATGGAAGCATCATAAAGAATCCTTTCGCTGTCGTCAACAAATTTATAAACAGGACTATCAGCCCGTTGTGAGTTTTTAAGAGGTGAAACGAGCCCCCGCTTTCCTAAAGTAGTTACCAGAAAATCCTCATACTTCATCATCTGTGAATGTGAATTTGAAACTTAGCTTATGTGAGAACAATTAAACTTTCACACAATCCAAATTTAGTCAAAATTTTTAATGCTCATCAAATGAACAATTCAGAAGCTGTCGAAAAAGAAAGTATCTTTGAGAAAATTCCTGGTTCTTTAACCCCCAATCCCGCAAAGCGGGTCTATTAACTTGAAGAAAATCAACAGGTCCCCTTTCCTTTAGGTTTTAGGTGTGATAAAATGGAGAAAGACATTATAAACAGCCTCAATAAAACTGACCAGAATTCCCGCACCAGCCTTACAATCAGTAACCTTCAAATATATATTATTGTGAAATTAGTTCTTTTATCAGAACGATCAGATAATCTGTTTGATTCTTCCAACAAGACCATTTTCGAGCTTGACTTTAATCCCATGAGGGTGCATCGGAGAGGTTGTCAGGACCTCTTTTACTTTGCCCCCGGTAAGACGTCCTGTGCGTTTATCCTCTGTTAACTCTACCATAACGTCAATCCCTGGTTTTACATCTGCTCTGCGTGTTCCTTCCATAACCACCTTTTTTTGAAATAAAATTAGAAAAAAGAGAAAATATGACTTTAAATTTCCGATCAGGCTACAATAATAAATATTTTAATTTCAAAAAAAATAAAAAATGATAAATGTTTTGATAAACGTCAAAAAACCGGAGATCAATAGGCTCCCTGTATACGTGTACGGATACGGTAAAGACCTTTGCTGGCAGTGATGAAAAGGCTTTTCCTGTCTTTGTCTCCAAAACAAACATTGGCTGTCCAGTTTTCAGGAACTGCAATACTCCCTATCTGTTTTCCTGTTTTGTCAAATATGGTTACTCCTTTGCCGGTCAGGTAAACATTTCCTTTTTTGTCTAAAGTCATTCCATCAGAACCCATTTCACAAAAGAGTTTTTTGTTACCCAGGCTTCCGTCTTCATTTATTGAAAATGACCAGGTTTTTTTCCCTCCGATATCTGCCACATAAAGAGTCTTGCCATCGGGAGTACCCACTATTCCGTTGGGCTGAACCATATCCTCGGCTATGCGTTTAAGAATTTTATGATCAGAACTTAAAAAATAAACACACTGTTTTTCCTGTGGCATGTTTGTGTGATTCCACCATGCCCTTTTATAAAATGGATCTGTAAAAAAAACATCTCCGTCAGGTGCGATCCACAGATCGTTTGGCCCGTTTAAAAGGTTGCCATTAAACTCATCCAGAATTACTTCCACTTTTTTATCAGGACTAATTCGCCACAGTTCATTTTTCTCATCGGCACATGACCAAAGATTTCCCTGCCTGTCGAAAAACATACCATTCGACCGTCCTGAAGGCTGCAAAAAAGTCGATAATTCCCCTTTTGTGTTCCAAACCATGATCCTGTCATTAGGCTGATCTGTAAAAAAAACATTCCCTTGTGCATCAGCAGCAGGCCCTTCAGTGAAGATAAAATCACCGGAAAGTTTTTCAAGTTTTATCCCTGACTTTATGATAAGAGACAGATCATTCTTTTGAGAAAATGCACTTTCCGCAAGGATCAATAATAAACTAAAAAAGATATTTATGGATCTCATAAATAATTTCTTTTAATCAGATGGAAAATATTTGCCTTCTTTATTTTGTCTTCAGGACATTTTTTATCCTGTCGGTATAATTATCAATCTGTTCCGGTAATTCAAAGCCAACGATTATCATGTCGACAGTGCCAAGTCCAAGAACAAATTTCAGCGAAGCATCTATTTTTTCGGAATCATTTTTAAATTTCCCGTTGCCGATTAACTTCATTCCAATCACCCCTTTGCCGGATTTATGCAGTTTTTCAATTACAGGGACGACCAGTGCAGGATCTTTTTTGTCCATGGCCTCTCCGTAAGGATTGATCCGGACATGAATCACATCAACCCATTGGCTTTCGGCTGCAGCTTCAAGAGCTTCAAAAGAGTGCACCGATATTCCATGTGCACGGATTATCTTTTTGGCTTTGAGGTTTTCGAGACCATCCATAAACCTCTTCTGTTGATCTGTCCAGTCTCCGGTTGTCATACAATGCAATTGAACCAGGTCAATATAGTCGGTATTAAGCTCCTTCCGGAAACGATCAATTACTATTCCTGCATCAGGACGTTCTTTCTCAGGAATTCCTCCTGAGGTTACCCACATTTTAGTTCCCAGGGAATAATTATCCCTTGGTATACCTTTGAGGGCGGCAGCGGTAAAAGGATGGGTTCCGTAACTGTCGGCGCAGTCAAAAAAGCGTATTCCCTTTTCATATGCCTGTCGGATAAGCGATTCTGCAACACCAGCCCTTGTGATATTTGAGGAACGGTTTCCTCCGCTGAATCCTGTTCCCATTCCAAGAAGTGTCGTTTTTATTCCTGTCTTTCCAAGGGTAATTTTTTGAAATGGATCTGCCGGTTTTCGAGCTGCGTTGGCGGGTAATGCATTAAATACATTGCCAAAAAGCACAGTTCCTGCTCCGGCGGTCATGGTAGCCATGAATTGTCTGCGGGTCAGATTCTTTTTTGCCATAGTAAAATATTTGTGAAAAACCGTTTTTCTTCTCTTTCAACAAAGTAAAGAATTTTTCTATTCAATTCTAAGAATTATAACTTTTAATGCAGGTCATTAACCATAAGATGAGATTTTAATTTATAATCACTACAACCCCAGCCTGATTACAAGATCCCTGGGTGAGACAGGTCTTCCTTTTTTAGTCGCTACACCATAAACCTCAGCATGAACAATAAGTTTTTCATCTGGTAGCCTGAAGATATCCTGAATAAATAAAAGTCTTACATTTCCTTCCCGTTTGAGATTAATCCGAACAACAAACTTATCCCGGCTTTTAAGCGGAAGTTTGTAGTCAATTTCAACTTTAGTTACAATCAGGTTAATCCCCTGTTCGTGAAGCTCGAAAAAACTTATACCTTTTGAATTCAGGAACTCATGCCTTGCATGTTCAAGATAATGCTGATAATTGGAATTATTTACAACTCCCTGGATATCACATTCATAGTCACGGACAAGAAATTCAAGTCCAAAAAGGTATTCAGAATTTATTTCAATTTTTTCAACCATGATAAAATGAATCTGCAGACTATTTTGGAAATCTTCCGAAAAACTTTCTGACTCTCCCGTGGAACTTGTGTATACTGTGAGGTTTATAATGCATCAGAATGCATTCCCCTGTGATAAAATTAATATCCGAATCCTTAAGTTCCGTTATTGCTTCCTTACTATCAGCCATCTGCTGAATCCATATCTGTTTTAGTCCTCTTTCCTTTGCCTCTCTGATTACACCTGCAGTTTGTTCTTTTTTGGTCATGATAATAAGCCCTTTAACATCTTCAGGCAGGGTCTTAACATCATGATATGCTTTTGTGCCCTGTATTTCATTGGCATATGGATTTACGGGAAGCACGTTCATCCCTTTTTCTTTCAATTCCCTGAAGACTGCAGATCCAAATTTTTTTGGATTGCGCGAAACGCCAACCAATGCGATTGGTTCTGTACTAATGAATTCTTCAATTTGTTTTAAAGTTACCATTTTTTAAAAGTTTGATTATATGACAATTGAAAATAAACCCGGGGAAAAAGTATTTCAATAAGTATAAAGACTTAAAAATACAACAAAAAAACCAACTAAAATGAATTTTTATTTACTTGGTGTTGGGGTGAAACTTTTCTTAATCATTATGAAAAATCCGAAAGATCGCAGCGGTTATCTGTTTTCAAAAGGTTATTCCAATTATGTTTTTATACTTCTGTTCCTGTTGTATCTTTTTGATTATGCAGACAGGATGGTCGTAAATTCCATGTTTACTTCAATACAGAAAGACTGGTTTATTACTGATACCCAGTGTGGATGGCTTGTGTCAGTTATTTATCTGGCAATTGGTATACTTACTTTTCCAGTTTCAATACTTATTGATCGCTGGAGCAGAACCAAGACAATCGGAATAATGGCTATCATATGGAGCCTTGCAACAGCATTATGTGCGATTACTGGCAATTATGTTCAACTTTTTATGGCCAGAATTCTGATAGGTTTTGGTGAAGCTGGATATGCACCAGGAGGAAGTGCCTTAATTTCCGGCCTTTATCCTCTTGAAAAACGATCAAAAATGATGGGCTTATGGAATGCATCAATACCTGTAGGATCAGCAATAGGTGTTACAATGGGTGGAATTATTGCACAATCAATTGGTTGGAAACATGCATTTGGTTTAGTAGCTTTTCCGGGGCTTATAGTTGCGGTGTTATTCTTATTCGTAAAAGATTATAAAACTGTTGATCTTTCATTTGTTGACAAAATGAATAAGAAGGTAAAAATGAAAACTAAAGACATCTTTAGTGAATTTATTACCAAGCCCTCGCTGATCCTTACCTATTTCGGTATGGCTGCTATTGTATTTGTTACGACAGCCATGATTGTCTGGCTTCCTAAATACTTTGAAATCGAAAGGAATATTGAACCAAAAACAGCTGGAACTCTGGCAGGTGCTGTTATGATACTGGCTCTTATTGGTGCCCCTTTAGGTGGTTTTCTAATTGACCGATGGCGAAAAACACAGGCCAATGCCAGATTATTATTTCCCGCACTTTCAACACTGATTTCAGCAATTACATTATTTATTGGTTTGACTTTATTAAACGGAACGGGCCAGCTCGTTCTTCTTTTCATATTCGGAATTCTTATTATGACGTTCATCTCAGGGGCTGCAGCGGTAACACAAGACGTTATCCATCCGGGATTAAGAGCCACTTCATATGCAATTGCAGTTGCTGTTCAAAACCTTCTTGGGTCCTTTACAGCGCCGATTTTACTTGGAAAGATTTCTGATCTTTCAAACATTAAAACAGCTATGGCCATTCTCCCGTTTGTTTTGCTTATAGGTGCTTTTCTTTTCTACCTTGGGTCGAGACACTATGAAAAAGATATGAAGAAGGTAGCAAAAATCAATCTGGAAGCAGCCTGAGAAAAGAGAGACCTTACTTGTCCCTTGAGGTGGTATAGAGAACAAAATCCCAAAGAGATTTTTTCACCTCCGACTCAGGGTATGTGTCGAGTATTGCAAGAGCTTTATCACGATATTGATTCATTTTAAGTTCAGCATATTCCATTCCTCCATAATCGGAAACAAAACTTATAACTTCTGCAATCTCTGACTTGGTTTTTTTCCTGTTTCTGACGATTCCAAGAATATGTCTTTTTCTGGAAATTGTTGATTGCTCAAGGGCAAGGATTAAAGGAAGGGTAATTTTTTTTTCTTTTATGTCATTACCGGACGCTTTTCCTGTTAGTCCATTACCCTCATAATCAAGAAGATCGTCGCGTATCTGGAAAGCAATACCAATATTTTTTCCAAATTCCTTCATTAACTGAATTTTCTCAGGATCGTCAGTTACCGATTTTGCACCGCATGCGGTACAGGCAGAAATTAATGCTGCTGTTTTGGAGCTGATTATCCTGAAATAATCCTCTTCTCTGATGTTTTGTTTCCGGGCTTTTTGCAGTTGTAGCAATTCTCCTTCACTCATTGATTTTACTGCTTCAGAAACTATTTCCAGCATGTCGGACCGATTTTTTTCAATGCTTATAAGCAATCCTCTTGACAACATGTAATCTCCAACAAGAACTGCGATCTTTGAATTCCAGAGAGCATTGATTGAAAGAGCCCCACGTCGCTCATTGGCATCATCAACTACATCATCATGAACAATTGATGCAGTATGTAGAAGCTCAATTAAGGTGGCAGCGACATAAGTTGGTTCAGCAATTTCACCATTAAGTTTTGCTGTGAGAAAAACCAGCAAAGGCCTCATCTGCTTGCCTTTACGACGAAAAATATAGTTAAGTATTATCTTCAGGAGAGGAATCTCACTATGCATAGTCCTGCCGAAATAAGCTTCGAAATGAGCCATTTCATTTTTTACGGGCTTTTTTATGCTCGAGAGATCTGACATAATAATATATTTCGCTCAAATATAGTAAAATCAGAATAACAGATTAAAATAATAAATGTTGTTCTGAGTTTGAAAAGTTTTACTGACAATATTAACCGGGAAAATTATTAGATATATATTTGCCGTCAGAAATGTAATTTTAATTAAAATAATGGAAATTAAAGATCTTAATCCGGAAAGCCTTGAAAAAGCATCAAATATGCTTAAAGCAATTGCTCACCCGGTCAGGATATCAATAATTGGTTGTCTTGAAGAGGGTAAGAACAGAACTGTTACAGAAATCCACAAACATGTTGGAATAGAACAATCTACAGCGTCTCATCATCTTGGAATACTTAAGGACAGAGGTATTTTGGGATCGAGAAGAGAAGGCAAAAACACCTATTATTTTATGAAAAACGATAAACTGGCAACTCTGTTGAGGTGTATAGGTGACTGTTGCCGGTAAACAGGGTGTATCCCTTTTCCTGAACCAAATATTAGTTGATGTCTTTGAACATTTTTTTCTGAAATAATACTATTGCTAACACCCCGCAGGTTATTGCCGAATCAGCAATATTAAAAACAGGTCTGAAAAAAACAAGTGACTCACCGGGTCTGAATGGTGACCAGTCGGGCCATTGACTGTTTATTAAAGGGAAATAGAACATATCAACAACTTTCCCGTGAAGAAATGAAGAATAGCCGCCTCCGGGAGGGAACATAACTGCCGGCTGGTTAAAGCTTTCAGTGAATATCATTCCATAAAATGCGCTGTCAATTAAGTTGCCAATTGCACCGGCCATGATTGCACTGACAGACAGAATCAAGCCGATATTTGCCTTTTTAATTACCAATGACTTAAGAAACCAGCCGATCCCGATTATAGCAATAATTCTGAAAACACTTAAAACCAGTTTCCCTGGTTTGCCTCCCATCTCCATTCCAAAGGCCATACCATTGTTTTCAATAAAATGTAGCATTCCCCGGTTTCCTAAAAGATGTATCTCCTGCCCTATCTGTAAATGTGTTTTGACCCAGATCTTAAGAACCTGATCTGCAATAAGGATCAGGAGTATTAGTAATAACGACTTCTTTCCTAATGACATTCTTGTCCCGTTAAAATTCAGGTGCGCAAAATAATAAAAAATTTGATGAAAATATGCAGGTCTGGTTGAGGCGGATTATTTAATACCTGATCATAATAAACTAAAAATCCCTGACGGAACCGGGATTTTTAGTTTATATCTCTTGTTGTCAGGGACAAGTTATATTCAGGTAATTACCATCCCAGCAATACCAGTCTGAATTACCAAAATGACCGGGACATTTTACCCTGCCATTATGTGCTGTAGTATTCCATTCAACATTAAGATCATAGAACTGAAGGTAGGAAGGGTCATAATAGTGTATTGTATAGTAAGCGTTTAATGTATTGGTTGTCAGGCCATATTCAATATAACTGTCCTTGAAGGGATCTCCTGTCTTGATATAGGTATATTTAATTGTACCGGAAGTCCCGGTTCTTGTCCAATCGATCTGGATTATTGGTACCTGATTCTGCGAACTTTGGTTAAGGATCCACTGTCCTGATTTCCCGTCTAGTTTGGAGGTTCCCTCAAACCAGACGAACTCACTAAAAGCATTTGCTCCCTCTTTTGAAATATACATTTTCCATTGAACATCGTTCGTTCTAATCTGCCCAGTCAGTCTAGCTTTGTAGGTTACACTGATCTGGTTAATAACAATGGTTGCATTATAACTCCATTGCCAGGTTTTGTCACTTAAATATTTTGGAACATTATCAACAGCCAGTTGAAAAGATTTTACGGGTACGGCCAGAGTAGTATATATGATCAACTTCCAAATCATTGCCACACCCGCAGCAAACTCCCAATTACTTGTCTGAGTCCCTTTGGGGTAAGATATTGATGCATCAGACTTTTTCCCTGATTCAAAATTGCTGAAATCAACGGTCATTGATTCAGCCGGAGGTAAAACAGGCGGATTTCCATTATCTTTTTTGCAGCTGTGAAGCAGACAAGCTGCAATAACAAATACCAGAGTAATTATTAAAAACTTTTTCATAGCATGATATGTTAAGTGTAAAAGTTAAACGATAAATGGCTTTAAAAAGTATAGTTCAACTGCAAAGATATATAGTGCTGTTCTAAAAACTGTTTAGTATTTAATTATTTATTTTTCGTTTCGCTATTAGAATCTGCCTCATATACCCTTCAGAAGCGATCCTGCAATTAATAATATCATTATCAGAAGACTGAAAGAATTAAACAAAACAAAAGCGCTTCTTATATCATTTGGCTCCTTTCTTAAAAATAGCAATCTGAAAAAAGAAAAACTGCAGATTCGGAATGTTTTCACTCCAGACAACTACTTTATATCTCATTTATTAAGGATTTTCACAAGGGATTTTTCTAATAATTTCAGTGTTGCGAAAAAATCGGGAAATGAGGTTGACAACGGATAAAAGGGTTTAATTATCTTTATAGGAATAATAATCTGGATTAAAAAGGTATCGGTTTAGAATAAATTATTTTAGTCATTTTCATATTTTTGAATAAGATTGATTTTACAGGGAAATATTGATGCAGTTCCGGTCATTAGTATAAAATATTCTATAATTTGCTGTTAATGTACAATTCTATTCACGTAGAAAAATTAAGATTTTTACTCCTTACCATCTTCCTATCAGGTATTATTATTCCTGTCCAATCAAATATAATTCAGGTAGAGGATTCTGTCATCTATAAACAAAGGAATTTTAATGCTGAAGATCTTGTCAGGGGGGAAAGGCTTTTCTTTGGATTGGTATATCTTGAAAATAATTCAATAAATTGTGCAGGTTGTCACAATACTCATGTATCTGACACCTTGAACTGGAATCCTGACGCCCTGGAAATTTCTATAATGTACAAGGATAAAAGTGCCAGGGATTTAAGCAAAGTATTGCTCAATCCTGTCGGGCAGAAGATGACCCAGGTGCACAAAGGATTTCAGCTGACCCCTGAAGAAATAATGTTGATCAAAGCCTATATGGATAAACTAGTTGATATAGGGCTTAAACAAAATAAACCTGTAATTACAAATCTATTATTATTCATCATTGCGTCGATTTTATTTCTTTTTTCAACTATCGATCTTATAATCAGTAAAATATTAAAGAAACGATGGATCAATTACATTATACTTTTCTCTACCGGTATTTTTATTACCAATACTCTCGCAGTTAATGCCGTTGAAATTGGCCGTTCTCAGGGTTATTCACCCGATCAGCCTGTTAAATTTTCCCATGCGGTTCATGCGGGTCAGAATGGTACAGATTGTATTTATTGTCACAGTTTTGCACAATACAGCAAATCGGCAGGAATTCCACCGGAAAATGTCTGTATGAATTGCCACTTGCTGGTACGAAATGGAACACGCTCCGGAACGGTTGAGATAGCTAAAGTTATTAGCGCCTACGAAAACATGAAACCGATTAAATGGATTAAGGTTCACAACCTTCCGGATCATGTTTTCTTCAGCCATGCACAGCATGTCGGTGTTGGAGGGATCAGCTGTCAGGAATGTCATGGCAAGGTAGAGCAAATGGATGTAATTTACCAGGTAAACGACTTGTCGATGGGTTGGTGTCTTAGTTGCCATCGCAGTAAGAAAGTCAATATTCAAAACAATAAATTTTATTCTGATTACAAAGATTTAGCAGATAAAATAAAAAGAGGTGAGTTAGACAGTGTTACAGTGAACATGCTTGGGGGTAGAGAATGTATGAAATGCCATTATTAATAATAGATTTTGAAAAGAAGCCAAAATATGAATAAATACAGGAGGAGGTCTAAGGAAATTGAGGATCTGACTACCGGTGATGATGGGAATTGTGATGAAAAACATATGGGCCATTTGCCGGAATTATCAGAAGTTGATTTCTTTAGACAAAATACTTCCAGAAGGGATTTTTTGAAAGTTTTCGGATTCAGTCTTGCTTCAGCAGCTATACTTGCTGCCTGTAAAAGGCCGGTTCAGAATGCCATGACATATTTAATACAACCACCGGAAATCGTTCCTGGTAAATCGTTATATTATGCAACAAGTTTTTATGATGGTCATGAATATTCCGGCATACTTGTAAAAACTCGGGATGGCAGACCTATAAAAATCGAAGGTAATATTCTTTCGACCTTTAACAGGGAAGGAACTACTGCCCGGGTACAGGCATCCATATTAAGTCTTTATGATGATGCAAGACTGAAAAACCCAACAGCAGATCATTTAACGGTTTCCTGGGAAACTATTGACGACCAGATTATCAGAGAACTTGGAAGAATCAATACGGAGGGTGGTGATATTGTGCTGCTTACTTCTACTATTATTTCACCTTCTACCATTAAACTAATCGGAGAATTCGGAGCAAGCTTAAAGAATTTTAAATGGATACAGTATGATGCTGTCTCATATTCAGCTATTCTGGAAGCTAATTCAATATGCTTCGGAAAAGCTGTAATTCCGGATTATCATTTCGAAAATACTACAGTTGTAGTTTCAATTAATGCTGACTTCCTTGGTACATGGGTATCACCTGTTCATTTTATTCCTGGTTATGTATCCCGCAGGAAGTTGGATAATGGAGAGAAAGATATGCTCCGGCATATTCATTTCGAATCGGGCATGAGCCTCACCGGTAGCAATGCTGATATCAGGAAGAAAATAAAACCTTCTGAAGAAAAAATCCTGCTTGTTGATTTGTATAATAAGATTGCTGAAAAAACGGGAGCTGATAAATTCCCTGGTGCCACCTTTAAAGAAGACCTTTCAGAACTTGCTGATAATCTGATTGCGTCAAACGGAAGATCCATTGTAGTATCAGGGACCAATAATATTGACATTCAGGTCATTGTCAATGGAATTAATTCTCTTTTAGGTAATTATACGGAATGCATCGATCTGAATAATAATCTTAACATTGCTTCAGGCATTGACAACAAGATGGAAAATCTTGTAAATGATTTAAATAACGGTAAGATCAAGGCGCTATTGATGTATAATGTAAATCCTTTATATGATTACCCTGATTCACATAAATTCTTGACAGGAATAAAAAATGCAGAGTTGACAGTAAATATGGCAGTTTCCCTGAACGAAACCGTTGGAAAAGGTAAATATGAATGTCCTGTTCACCACTACCTGGAATCATGGAATGATGCTGAGATTATTCCAGGGCATCTCAGCTTGAGCCAGCCATGCATTAATCCACTATTCAATACCCGCTCATTCCAGGATTCATTATTAAAATGGTCAGGAAGTTCAATGCTCTATCACGATTATATTATTGCCAACTGGAGGAAAATATTCTTCCCTTATTCGGATGTTTCCGATTTCAGAAATTTCTGGAATGTATCTCTTGGCAATGGTGTTTTCAGTTATAATGTCTCGGAAAATAAACCGTTGCCATTTAAAAAAGAAGGATTTAAAAGAGCGATGAATTCTTTAAAAGGAGCCGGGACAGGAGGATATGAAGTGGTTATTTCTGAAAGTGTAGCACTAGGAACAGGTATGCATGCCAATAATCCCTGGTTAATGGAATTACCTGACCCTGTATCAAGACATTGCTGGGAAAATGTGGCCGCTATATCAATCAGTGACGCAGAAAAGCTGGGTATCAAAACAGCGGACTTAATAAAGCTCGCAGACGGGCTGATACTCCCTGCATTTATTCAGCCTGGTCAGGCAGAAGGTACAATTTCAGTTACTCTTGGTTATGGACATACAAATTCCGGCCCGGTCTGTTCGAATATAGGTGTAAATTTATATCCCTTTGCCAGGTTCAGTGACGGGAACAGGTCATATGGATTTGCTATTGACAGATTGGAAAACACCTTTAAACAAAGCCCGTTAGCGCTTACTCAGGTTCATTATTCGATGGAAGGCAGACCTATTGTAAGAGAAATAGGGTTTAGTGAATATAAAAAGAATCCCTCGTCAGGAAATGAGTTTCATAAAGAATATGAATCAACGCACAGGACTCTCTATCCTGATGTGAAGTATGATGGTTTTCACTGGGGCCTTGCAATCGATCTGAACTCCTGTGTCGGATGTAATTCGTGTGTTATTGCCTGCCAGGCTGAAAACAATATACCTGTTGTCGGGAAAGAAGAGGTTATACGCAGAAGGATTATGCACTGGATTAAGATAGATAGGTATTATTCAGATACCCCTGATGATCCGAAGGTTTACTTCCAGCCGCTTACTTGCCAGCACTGTGATAATGCCCCCTGTGAGAATGTTTGTCCGGTTTCCGCCACCAATCACAGTAGTGAAGGATTGAACCAGATGACTTACAACCGTTGTATCGGTACCAAATATTGTATTAATAACTGTCCTTATAAAGTAAGAAGATTTAACTGGTACCGGTATACCAATAATAAAGCATTTGATTTTCATACAGTTTCAGATCTGGGTAAAATGGTTTTAAATCCTGATGTAACTGTCAGAGAGAGAGGAGTAGTGGAGAAATGTTCTTTCTGTGTTCAGCGGATACAGGAAAAAAAATTACAGGCCAAGCTTGAAAACAGGACACTTAATGATAGCGAAATAAAGACGGCTTGCATGCAGGCCTGCCCGTCGGAGGCCATCGTTTTTGGTAATCTGAATGACAGAAATAGTAAAGTCTCCAGGTTATTCGGGGATCCCAGATGTTACTATTTGCTGGAAGAGTTGCACACCCTGCCTTCAACAGGGTACCTGACCAAAGTCCGGAATGATGAAAAATTAAATTCATAAATAATCAGAGAGTCGTCGATGTATAATCGAAAAATCAGAGGTCCACTGATTGAAGGGAACAAGACACTCAGTCAGATTACAAAGGAAATAATCAGCCCCCTGGAAATTCATCCGGGAACATGGTGGTATATTGCTTTTGGAATTTCATCATCAGCTGGGCTATTTGGATTATATGCCATTTATATAACTGTTTCTAAAGGAATTGGAACCTGGGGTGTAAATAATTCGGTTGGATGGGGATGGGAGATCGTAAATTTCGTATGGTGGATTGGAATCGGACATGCAGGGACAGCATTTTCCATTTTCCTCCTGATTCTCAGACAGAGGTGGAGGACTTCGATTAACAGGGCAGCAGAAGCCATGACAGTTTTTGCGGTAATGTGCGCAGCTTTATTCCCAGCTTTGCATATGGGGCGGGTTTGGCTTGCTTTTTATATTTTCCCTTATCCGAATACCCGTGGTCCATTATGGGTGAATTTCAACTCACCACTGTTTTGGGATTTTACGGCAATTACAGCTTACCTTCTGATCTCAGCTTCATTCTGGTATCTTGGAACATTACCTGATCTTGCTACAGTTCGCGACAAGACAGCCTCGAAAATAAGAAAAGCTATTTATGGTTTCTTCAGCCTAGGGTGGACAGGCTCAAGCCGTCAATGGATAAGGTTTGAGTCCCTTAGTTTTATTCTTGGTGGTATAGCTGCCGTTCTCGTGGTTTCTGTTCACTCAATTGTTGCTACCGACTTTGCTGTTGGAGTCGAACCTGGCTGGCATACAACCCTTTTCCCTCCTTATTTTGTTGTGGGTGCTATTTTCTCAGGATTTGCAATGGTAATGACACTTATGGTAATTTTAAGAAAAATTTACAAGTTTACCGATTACATTACTGATAACCACATGGACGCCATAGCCAGGATACTTATCTTTATATCACTGATTATGGGGACCGCCTATGCAACCGAAATCTTTATCACCTGGTACTCAGGGAATGAATTTGAAATGTTCACAATATTCAGGAATAGAATGACAGGTGATCATAAAACACAATTCTGGGGAATGATTGTTTGCAATGCTTTGATACCTCAGCTTTTCTGGTTCAGGAAGATAAGGAGAAACTGGATAGGGCTGCTTATAGTTTCTCTATTTATAAACCTTGGGATGTGGTTTGAAAGGTACAATATTGTGGTGACTTCCCTCAATAAAGATTTCCTGCCCTCCAACTGGGTTTCATATACTCCGACCATTATAGATATTGGCGTGTATATCGGCACATTCGGATTATTTGCTTCAGGGGTACTGCTCTTTATACGTTATGTTCCGATGATGGCCATCAGCGAATTAAAGAGTGTGGCACATATAGGGAATAAAAAAGAGGATTAACCGGGAAAAGTTATGACCAGAGCTTTTAAAATAGGGATTTTCGATAAAGAGGAAAAGTTTATTTCCTCCATCAGATCGTTGCAGGAACAGGAATTTTTAATTTATGATGTATTTACTCCATATCCGGTTCATGAGGTATTTCATTTGCTGAAGCGTAAATCAAAACTACCGTTGGCAGCCTATTTCTTCGGCCTGTTTGGAATTATTGCAACTCTGGCATTTCTTTATTACACCTCCGTCATCGACTGGCCAATCGTCTATGGAGGCAAACCTTTTAACTCATTTCCATCATTTATTGTTGTCACAATTGTCCTGACCATATTTATCGTAACGATAGCAAGCCTTGCTGCCTTTTCAGCCCGGTCAAAACTTATTCCTGGTCGCGATAATACAATTTTTGATCATAGAGCGACGGATGATAAGTTTGTTATAGTTGTAAATACTGATGGTTTGGACAAATCAAAGGTTGAACGAGCCGGTCACCTCATGGAAGGGATGGGTGCCATTGAGGTTTTTGATAAAGAATTTAAAAGCGTTAAGGCATGAAAAATTTTTATTTGTCGGGTACTATTTGCAAAGCAGTTTTTCTGCTCCTCTTATCGGCAATTTTATATAGCTGCGACCGGGACAGGAATCATCCCGGATGGGATTATTTTCCAGATATGTTTTATTCTACTGCTTATGAGACTTTTACAAAAAATCCGAACTTTATAGACGGAATGACTATGAGAGTACCTGTCCCTGGAACAGTTCCCAGGGGATTTACTCCTTTTGAATATACAATTGATCCGGAGTCTCGCATCAGGGCAGGAAATGAGCTCGTCAATCCGATTTTGCCGACTGATGAGAACCTTTCAAGGGGAAAGATCGTTTATACTACATTCTGTATTGGATGCCATGGTATTGGCGGAAAAGGCGATGGGCATCTTTATACCAGCCATCTGTACCCTTTAAAACCCCGTTCCCTTACAGTTGCAAGTGCTGCTGAATTGAGGGACGGGGAGATTTTCCATTCTATTACACTGGGATTTGGTTCTATGGGTGCGCATGGATCCCAGATAAGACCTGATGAGAGATGGAAGTTGGTACTTTACATTAGGAAACTGCAGGAAGAAGCTCAGAGGACTTCAGAAATTAAAGAGGAGGCAAATAAGTAAGAATAATGGCAGCTCTTGTAGCAGCGTCATAGAGATCAGCATACGATATTGAAATTTTAACCCAAAAAATAAAGGTAATGAGGGAGCAAATAACAGTTTCCAAGAACTTCAAAATAGTAAGCCTGATATTAATAAGCATAGGCTTCGGGACCTTTATCATTGGGATTTTTTCAAATCCTCAGGTAACGTGGGCCCATTACCTGATAGTTAATTATTACTTTTTTTCACTGGCCATAGGAGGAGCCTTCTTTTTTGTCATTCAGAGTATCTCACAATCGGGATGGTCATCGGCATTCAAGCGAGTTTCTGAAGCAATGATGTCTTACATCCCTTTCGCATCTGTTTTTTTTCTTCTTCTCTGGTTCGGGGTTAACGACATTTATCATTGGTCTCATAAAGAAGCCGTTGCCGTCGATCCATTACTACAGCATAAATCGGCTTTCCTGAATGTTCCTTTCTTTTTTGTAAGGATGATTATCTACTTTACGCTGTGGATTGTTTTTATACGTAGATTAAGAAACATTTCGATTAGGGAAGATCTGACCGATCAGGCTAATGTGGATGGTATTTTGTTGTTGTTTGGTAAAAGCGAGCTATATTCAAAAATACTTGTCTTCGTTCTTGCTATAACATTTTCCCTTTCGGCATTTGACTGGATAATGTCTATTGATGTGCATTGGTACAGTACTATTTTTGCATTGAAAAATCTGGTGGCAGCATTTCTGCATGGGGTATCCATCTTAACATTGATAGTATTTATTCTCTATAAAAGGGGATTTTTCCCTTTCTTGAATAAGTATCATCTGCACGATTTTGCCAGATATATTTTCATGCTTTCCATCATCTGGGGATATTTCTGGTTCGCGCAGTTCATGATTATATGGTATGGGAATATTCCTGAAGAAACAGTCTACTACTATATGCGTTGGCAGCAAGGATGGAAAGTGTTGTTTTTCCTGGAGATCGGATTGAATTGGGCAATACCTTTCTTAATACTTCTTCCTGTGAAAACCAGCAGGAATATGACAGCGATTTTCATAGTCATAGTATTCCTCATTATCGGACAATATATAGACCTTTTTGTGCAGGTTATTCCCGGAACAACCGGACTATTAAAATATGGGTGGATTGAAACAGGCATATTTCTGGGATATACAGGGTTATTTGCACTGGTAGTGGCAACTACTCTTAGCAGAGCGAAAATTATACCGTTTAACCATCCCTATCTGGAAGAAAGCCTGAATCATCGCTTTTAATAACCGAATTCCTGCGTCGGGCTCTCCCTCCTGAGCGGAATCGGTTCTTTGGACCCCTGCCTGCCGGCAGGCAGGCTTCAGGGTAAGGAGCAAACGAAGAACCGGAGCGAAGCGGAGCTCTACGAAGTCAAAATCAATCTTAGTATTTTAAAGACAGTTTGATATTCAATTCATGTAATTATTCTGTCTGAAATTAAAAGAATAAGCACAAGTAAAAAGTATGAATTCAGGAGTATCGAATATCTGTTGTAACTATTCTTATTTACCGGGATTTTAATCAGGTCAGAAAATTGCCAGATTATAATTGATGATGCAATCAGGAGAATTCCGACAATTGGTCCGGTTTGAATAATTTCAAAATAACAGAGGAACAATACTGCAATTACAGAGCATAATACCCAGGTAAAAGTAAGCCTGTTAATCTGGGTTCTGTCAAGTATATCTGTAAGACTTGGAATTCCAGCATTTTTATACTCCTCTCCATATTTCAAAATAAGTAACCAAAAGTGTGGTATCTGTCCTGTAAAAAACAGGAATTCAAGAAATATAATATGTTTATCCCATTCTCCTCCCCCGGCTGCCACCCATCCGATAAGCGGAGTTAACGCACCCGTGACAGCACCCGGAACCACAGCAAAGGCGGTTATTCTCTTTGAATATGTATATATCCCATTATACCATAAAATGGTAATTAATCCAATGATTACTGCTTTAAGGTTCCCGGCGGAATAAATAATAGCTATACCTGCAAAAAGATTGCACAGTAAGAATAATATCGCCTGTTGTAATTTGATTTTTCGGGCCGGAAGTGGGCGATCGTGAGTCCTGTTCATTTTACTATCTAATTCAACTTCCTGTATCTGGTTTAGAACAGAGGCAGAAATTGCCATTAAAAGAATCCCAAAACTTGTTAGTAATAATTTAACCGAAAAATGCGGGTCAAAAATAAAATATCCGGTGAATCCTGTGAGACTTACCGGAATCATTATTTTTAGTTTGCTAAGTTCCAGGTAATACTTAAGTTTATTTCCTGAATTATTTTTCATTAAGGGTTTTCAGGTATACAATTATCTTTGATATATCATCATCGCTAAGAGAGCTTTTATAACTCTGCATTAATCCCTTCGGGTATCCTTTAACTATTTCTGAATTGGGATCAAGAATAGCTCTTTTAATATATTCTTCATCTACAGTAACCGAGACTTCTTTTCCATCCCTTATTACAATCTGCTTTTCTCCAAATAGTTTTAAATAACTTGGGCCAATGATTTTCGTGCCGTCTGAGGAATGACATGCATTGCATCCCTGAGCATTCATGATGGCCAGTCCTTCAGAACCGGGACCTGAACCTACGGCTACCTTAATTACTGAGGAAGTATCCGCGTACCAGGAAGTAAAGTCATCCTTAGATAGAACTTTAACATTTGCATTCATATAGGAGTGCCGCAATCCGCAGTATTCAGCACAAAAAAGGTCAAATTCACCTACACTCTGAGGAAGAAACCACATCATCTTTTCTCTTCCCGGGACCATATCAGATTTTATCCTGAACGCAGGAATAAAAAGACTGTGAATTACATCTAACGAAATAAGTTTTATTTTAACAGGGGTATTGACAGGGACAATCAAATCGGGACTTTGCTTACCATTTTCATACATGAAGGAAAAACTCCACATCCTTGCAACACTGATAATGTTCAGAGTATCCTTGGGGGGTTTATTCATAGGTTTCCATCCTTCCCAGCCAAAATAGAACATAGTTAGTGCCAATAAAATCGGAATGACTGTCCAGACGACCTCCAATAGGGTATTTCCTTCAATCTGGGTAGCAATTTTATTCTTCTTCCTGTTATACCTGAATACAAAATAGAGCATAATAAATGTAAGCCCTATCAGGAGTAACAATGAAATACCAGCAATAAAGTAAAATGCAGTATTGAACGTAGCCACATAATTTGAAGCATCAATTCCCGTAGTTGAATACATACTAATTATCTATAGAGGTAGTCCAGAAAGGTTATTATTATTACGGCACTTATGAGCAGCATGACAGCAATAACCACAATGGAAAACATTTTATTCTCAAACTTAAGATGCATAAAGATGCCTAAAACAAAAGAGGACTTTATGGTTGCTATCAGCAGAGCAAGTACAACCGTCAGAGTACCCAGGTAAATTTGTGTCAGGGTTACTGAGGTAAGCGTTAATGTTATTAACAGTAACAGAACGTAAAGAAATGTTCGATAAGGGATTATATGATTTTTTTCATTCTCCATTGTTACTGTCAATTTTAAGTAATAAGATAAAATAAGGGAAAGAGGAAGATCCAGATAAGGTCAACCAGATGCCAGTATAGCCCGCTGTTTTCAAGCAAAACAAAATTGTCAGAGGTTATTTTATCCCTCAAAATGAAAACCGTAATAACTCCAATAAAGATCAATCCAATAATGATATGTAAAGCATGAAGCCCGGTCATAAAAAAGTATAAACCATAAAAGAGAACATCACCCTGGCCGCGCAAAGCAAGAACCGCGGACCCCGGATAAATATGTTCCTTAATATGTTCTCCCCATTCAAAGTATTTATTTACAAGAAATGCCAGCCCGAGAAGGATCGTTATACCAAGAAGCAAAAGAGTAAACTTTTTATTCTTTTTCTGGATGGCTGTAATCGACATAGCGATAGTTGTACTACTGATTAAGAGAATAATAGTATTAATTGTACCGATAGTTACTTTCAATTCCTGGGCAGCAAGGTGAAATGCTTCGGCATTCCTGTATCGGTATACTGAATAAACCACAAAAAGTCCACCGAATAGCAGCATTTCAGTAAAGAGAAAAAACCACATTCCAGTTTTAGAAGTCAAATCGTCCCGGTGTGTTTCTGGAGTAGTACTCATTTATAGTCGTATGGTCCTTTGGCAATTACAGGGATTTCATTAAAATTTTCGACTGGTGGAGGAGATGATATGGTCCATTCCAGGGTCTTCCCGCCCCAGGGATCTGATGGGGCTTTAGAACCGCTTTTTAATGAAGCGAACAAATTAATAATAATTATTGCTAATCCGGAGTATAGGACCCATGATCCCATTGTTGAAACAATGTTTCCTGCATGAAAAATTTCATCATAATCATAGTATCTTCTGGGCATACCTTTGTACCCCAGATAAAACATGGGAGCATACAGGGTGATAAACCCTATAAAAAAGAGGACTAGACCTATATTTGCCCACTTTGTATCATACATTTTACCGGTGATTTTCGGGAACCAGTAATGCATAGCACCAAAAAAAGCAAAACCTGTTCCTCCGAAAACTATAAAGTGGAAATGGGCAACAACAAAATGCGTGTTATGCAAATGCACATTGGCTGCAAGTGAACCAAGAATAAGTCCGGAAAATCCACCTATCATGAATACAAAGATGAAAGCTATTGCCCAATAAAAAGGTGTTTGCAGCTCAATTGAGCCTTTATGCATCGTAGAAATCCAGTTAAATACTTTTATTGCACTCGGGATGGCAACGAGAAATGTCAGAAGGGAAAATACATAAAGAGCGGTACCGCTCATTCCTGAAGTGAACATGTGGTGTCCCCAGATGAAATAACCTACAAAGGCAATTGCAAGGGTAGAAACGACCATGAAATTATATCCGAATATTGTTTTATGAGAGAAAGTTGATATAATCTCAGAAATTGCTCCCATAGCAGGCAATATCATTATATAAACTGCCGGATGACTGTAAGTCCAGAATAAATGCTGATAGAGAAGAGGATCTCCGCCAAGAGTCGGATCGAAAAATCCTATGTGCAATGTCCTTTCAGCAACAATCATAAGTAAAGTAATCCCGATAATCGGAGTAGCAAGCAGTTGTACCCATCCTGTAGCATATAATGCCCAGGGGAATAATGGCATTCTTAACCAGGTCATCCCAGGGGCACGCATCCTGTGAATGGTCACCAAAAAGTTCAATCCCGTCAGTATTGATGAAAACCCAAGGACAAATGCACCAAATACTGCCGGGAGCATATTTCCGGTAGTTCTGAAGCTGTAAGGTGCGTAAAATGTCCATCCGGTATCCGGAGGCCCCTGACCTGCAAATTGAGATATTAATACTAATGAAACGCCTGTAACATACAGATACCAGGAGAGCAGATTAATTCTTGGAAAAGCAACGTCTTTTGCTCCGATCATAATGGGTAACAGGAAATTACCAAATACAGCGGGCAGGCCGGGAATGACAACAGCAAAAATCATTATAATTCCATGGAGTGTAAAGAAAGCATTATAGGTCTGAGCTGTCATAATGGTTTTACCCGGGGCAATAAGCTCAAACTTCATTAATAATCCTAAGGTAGCTCCTATGGCAAAGAATGAAAGGATAGAAAACAGATATAACAACCCTATCCTTTTATGATCAGTGGAGAATATCCAGGAAAAGATTCCTTTATATTTTCCTTTATGCTCAAGAAAACTGAGTTCGGCAATTCCTTTCTGAGTACTCATTTGTTAACCTTCGTTTTTAATTTTATCCGGGTAAGTGCCAGAACTAAAAATATTAAGACTACTATGAACAAAATAACAATTGCCGAAACCCGGGTCACATTAAAAACAAACTGATTCCCTTTACTGTCATAGCCATAGCAAATTGCAAGAAGACGATTTATACTTGGACCAATTTTGCCTTTTGCAGCTTCGACCATAGTGATCTTGATATCAAATGGCAAAAAATCAATTCCGCGCAGGTAACGGACAATCTTTCCGTCCGAGGCAAGAGCTATCAGCCCTGTAGGATGCACAAATTGATTGTTTATCTTTTCATAATTGAAACCAACGGATTGAGTTAATTTTGCAATATTTATACTGTCAGAAACAAAAAACTGCCAGTTTTTTGCGGAATCTTTATTCTTCATTGTACTTATATAACTGGCTTTCTTTTTAATTCCTAAATTAATCCTTTCCTTAGGATCGAAACTGATTGTCAGAACCTCATAGTCCGCACCCAGTTGAAGATCGACGGCATCTATGAATTTAGAAATTCCCCACATCAGAGGACTGCATGTTCCCGGACATTCAAAATAAACCAGATTCAGAATAGTGGGTTTTTTGATTACGTCCTTCAGGAGAACGGTATCTCCGGCCTCATTAACCAGCTTTGTTGTAAGATCGGCATACTGGCCCTGTTTTTCTTCAAAACCAACCTGCATCTGCTGATTATACAGAGATGTTTGAGAATAAGATTTAATGCTTATCAAACAAATATATAATGCAAGAAATAGTTTTAATTGGCTCATTACAAATCTTTGGAATATTATAATATATAAAGATAAAATAAATATCTTTCAGGAAATCTAAAAATCATTCATCATTTGTCCGGTTCGGGATATCTTTTCCCGGGCTTTTCTTCCTCTGAATATATGCCGGCTATCATTAACGATCCTCCCATGAGTGAGATATCCTTTAAAAGCGCGATCAACGTTACCGTAGTGTCTATTCCATTGATCAGATGCGGGATATGTATCGTGACTATAAAAATGAAAAGAAGGATAGCCAACAATATGGTAGATATTTTCACAAGTTTTTTGGTTATAATACTAATGCTTGCTGCTATAAGCATTATGCCTGTAAGGATCATTATATATCCTGTCCGTGGAATGAAAGAAGTTAACATGCCCATATAATAATCCATCATTAGAAAATGATTGATTCCAAAAACTGCAAATGGAAGGGCAAAAAGAATTCTTCCAATTGTTGTGATTTTTTTCATATTAACTTATTAAAAATTTCAGAAAATTAGTTCTATTTTTCAGAATTGCGGTTGTAACACTCTTACCGATAATAAAAAGGTTACGAAGCTTCGTTTGGGCATAGAAGATAAAGCCACATCCTTTAAGGAGCTTATCCCTTCTCTTCGCCCGGTCTGAACCACTTTAAGTCCAGGCTTATAGTCCTTAACCTGATCTTTTGGAATTTCAACAAGCTTTATATCATCAGTTAAAACCTGATCGTTTCGTTACCTGCTTTTGCTTAAGCTTATTCAATAAATTTAAGGTTAAGTAGTTACATGTTTATAAATCTTTATAAATGTATAAATTTTTTATTTTGAAATTTTAAAATGTTCTAAAAAACATTAATACCAATGATTTTTCATTATTGTAAATAGAACAAAACCAGGATATAATTGTTAATAAGTAAAAATTCAATCACATGGAACGCAGAAATTTTATTAAAAATCTTGGACTTGGAGTTGCTGCGACAGTTGTTGCAGGAAAATCCTTTGCAGGGAAAGTTACTAACTCAAAGAATTTAACAATGGAAAATTTTAACACACTTGAATTTCCGGCTTTGCCTTTTGCATACGATGCACTGGAGCCGTATATTGATGCACGTACAATGGAGATCCACTATGACAGACACCATCGTGCTTATTTCAACAACTTTGTCAATGCAATAAAAGGTACTCCACTTGAGAATACCTCAATTGAAAAGATCTTTGCAGCTGTTTCCAGTGCAGGTGATCCTGTGAGAAACAATGGTGGTGGATTCTATAATCATGTCTTTTTCTGGAATAACCTGGCGCCCAAATCAGCAGGACCATCAGCTGGGGTATCGGCTGCAATAACAAAGACATTTGGCTCTATTGATAAGTTTAAGGAGGCTTTTAATAATGCTGCCAAAACACGTTTCGGAAGCGGTTGGGCATGGCTTTATCTTAACGCAGATAAAAATCTGGCGGTAGGCAGTACTCCGAACCAGGATAATCCCCTTATGGATGTTTCTCTGGTAAAAGGGACCCCTCTTTTAACCATAGATGTCTGGGAACATGCCTATTACCTTAAATATCAGAATAAAAGAGCTGATTATATTGATGCCTTCTGGAATGTAGTTAACTGGGAAGAGGTAGATAAGAGATATCAGTTGGCGGTGAAATAAAGATGTGATCTGGGAGCAGCACCCCCTTTTGTTCCCCCTGAAAGGGGAAAAAATTCTCTCCTATTATAGTGTAATTCAACTAAATAGAACGGTATTTTCTCCCCCCTTAGGGGTGATGCCGCGAAGCGGTAGAGGGGGTTTATTCCCAACCTAAAACACTCGGGGGAGATGCTGCGAAGCGGCAGAGGGGTATTATTATGTATACAAAAACCTTTTTATCTTCAGTGTTGCTGTTTTCTGAAAGGGGACCGGCTGAAGTACAACCTTATTGATCTTGCTGAATTTATTAACCTGTGAATTAACGTATGCATGTAATTCCTTGAGTACTTCATCAACTTTATCTTCGACCTGTTTGGTCATATCCTCTTTAAGACTCTGATATTTCTTTTCAAGCTCCTCCATGTTAATATGAACAAGGGCAACGAGTTTCCCTTGTTGCTGAACAACAAGCGATTCCACAACAAAACGGAAGTTGTTAATGATTGATTCAATCTCTTCAGGATAAATATTCTCTCCGCTGGCGCCGAGAATCATACTTTTTGATCTCCCTTTTATGAACAGGTAGTTGTTAATGTCGAGTGTTCCAAGATCTCCGGTTTTAAACCAGCCGTCAGGAGTAAGGACTTCTTTCGTCATTTCAGGCTCCTTATAATAACCCTTCATAACAGATGGTCCTTTTGCCCATATTTCCCCTTCTCCGGTTTTTTTGTCAGGATTATTTATAATAAGTTCAATGCCTTCTATGGCAGGGCCGGTTGACTCAAATACAGATTTTTGAGGATTAGAGCCTGCAAGAAGAGGGGATGTTTCTGTAATTCCATAACCTACTGCATAAGGAAATTTTGCTTCAATAAGGAATTTCTCAACTGTTTTATTTAGTTTGGCACCACCAATCCCATAAAACTTCAGTTCCCCGCCAAATGTTTTCATCAGTTTCTTCCCGGCAGCTTTATTCAGTATTTTTCTGAAAAGCGGGATATCATAAAGAAGTTTAAGGATCAGTTTATCCCTGAATGTGGGCATGATTTTATTAAAATATATTTTTTCAATTATTAGGGGAGCAGTCAGCATTAATGTAGGTTTTATTTCAGCGAGTGCAGGAAGAAGAACTGCCGGAGCTGGCGGTTTACTGAGATAATAGACACATGATCCGCAGAGCATTGGCAAAATTAACCCCAACGTATTCTCATAAGTGTGCGACAATGGCAGAATTGATAAAAAACGATCATTTTCGTCAATGGGCTGTAACTTTCTAGCTTTCAGTGCATTAAAAGAGATATTCTTGTGGGTCAGCATAACGCCTTTAGATCGACCTGTTGTTCCTGAAGTATAAATAATTGAAGCAAGATCTTCTTCTTCAACCTCATAATTTCTTACGGGAAGAGCCGAAGAGTTAAATTCAGAAGAACCCTTTTCAGAAAAGACCAGTGAAAAATCCTCAATAAGAATGGCTGTTTTAAGGTCTTCGGACTTAAATCCTTGAATCTGCGGCAATAAGGTTGTGGATATAAAAATAGCTTTAGCACCAGAATGCTCAAGAACATTTCCAATTTCTGTAGTCGAAAAATTAGGCAGGATGGGTACCGCAACAGCCCCCATAAAAGTAATTGAAAAGAAGGCCACCCCCCAGTTGGGCATATTGGTACTCAGGATTGCTACTTTATCCCCCGGGCAGATTCTGTTCTTTTCAAGGAAAGCAATTAAAGATTGAATCTCATTATTAACCTTTTCATAGCTCTTAGGCTCTTCCCCTACAAATGAATAAGCATTGTACTTTCCGAACTTTCTTAATGTTTCATTAAACATAGCGGGGAAAGTCAATTTAACACTATTTTCCTCCATTGTTTCCTGTTAATTAGGTTGTTATAAAATACAAAATTACGTAAAAAAAGGTTGCTCTTGGTATTTATATGTTAAATTTTCTTTTATTGCTTATATTACAGGATATATCGATAAACCTTTTATCAGACTTAATGGTTAATTTTGTATTTATTTTTCAATAAAGTATAATGGCATCAGTAATAAGAGTAACTAAGGAATTTTCTTTTGAAATGGCTCATGCACTCTGGAATTATGATGGTCCGTGCAGGAACGTGCATGGTCATTCTTACAGGTTGTTTGTGACTCTTTCAGGGAATCCGGTTGAAGATCCGGAAAATCCGAAGAACGGAATGATAATAGATTTTACCGATCTTAAACTGATTGTAAAGAAAGAGATTGTGAGTGTATTTGATCATGCTGTTACTATCAGCAAAAGTTATGATAAAGAAAAACTTGAAGTGTTCGAAAAGATGTTTGGGAATGCTATTCTGGTTGAATATCAACCGACATGTGAAAATCTGGTTGCTGATTTTGCCATAAGAATAAAAAAGCACCTGCCTGATAAAGTTAAACTCCATAGTCTTAAACTTTACGAAACAGCTACTTCGTACGCAGAATGGTTTGCCTCAGACAATGAATAATTTCCATATGCCAGAAAATCAATCAAAAAAACTGTTTTTACTGGATGCTTATGCGCTGATATTCCGCTCATACTATGCGTTCATAAAAAATCCCAGGATAACCTCCAGGGGGATGAACACTTCGGCAATTTTTGGTTTTCTTCTCACTCTTGAGGAGGTTCTTCAGAAACAAAAACCCTCTCATATTGCAGTAGTTTTTGATACGCCTGCTCCAACCTTCAGGCACGAAATGTACAAGGATTACAAAGCCACCCGTGACGAAACCCCGGAGGATATCAAAATAGCAGTACCCTATATCAAACGGCTCCTGGAGGCTTATAAGATACCTGTTATAGACTATCCGGGCTTTGAAGCAGACGACGTGATCGGGACCCTTGCAAAGAAAGCTTCTGAACGTGGTTTTACAACCTTCATGATGACTCCGGATAAAGATTTTGCACAACTTGTTTCTGATAAGATTTTTATGTTTAAACCGTCAAGAAGTGGAAACGAATCAATAAAATGGGGAGTGGAGGACATAAAACGAGAATTTTCTGTGCAGCGTCCGGAACAGGTGATTGATATCTTGGCTCTTATGGGTGATTCGGCAGATAATATTCCAGGTGCTCCGGGTGTTGGTCCTAAGACCGCAATGAAACTTATTTCGGAATATGGCAGCATTGAAGAATTATTCAGGAATACGGACAAGTTGAAGGGGAAGTTAAAGGAGATAATCGAAAACAACAGGGAGCAGATTGAATTCTCGAAAAAACTGGCTACAATTGAGTTAAACGTACCCGTCGAGCTTAAAGAAGATGAACTTATCACCGAAGTTCCCGACCGGGATAAGCTGAAAGCGTTGTTTGATGAACTTGAATTCAGAACAGTTGCTGCCAGAATCCTGTCGGAGATACAGCAGCCTGATAAACCGCCTGTACAAAAAGAGGTTTTTGGATCCCCTGATAAACCTTTCCAGGGATCACTCTTCGGTGATAATGCAATTACTCCTGTCGTTGAAAAAAGATCCATTGATAAGGTATTACATAATTATTATCTTATTGAGGATGATGCTGAACTTAAGGAATTTGCGGCAAAGGCATCAGCACTGAAAGAGATATGTTTTGATTCAGAAACAACAAGTATTAATGCACTCGATTCGGAGTTGGTGGCTTTAGCTTTTTCATGGGAGAAAGGAGCGGGATACCTGGTTCATTTCCCTGAATCACAGCAGGAAACAAAAAGAATTCTTGAAATTCTGCGACCGGTTTTTGAAAATCCCCGCATTACTAAAATTGGACAGAACATGAAATTTGATATTCAGGTTCTGGCAAATTACGGGATAGATGTCAAAGGGGCCTTGTTTGATACCATGATTGCCCATTATCTTCTTGAACCTGACATGCGGCATAATATGAACCTTCTTTCCGAAACATATCTTTCATACAGCCCTGTCCATATTGAATCACTGATAGGAGAAAAAGGACAGAACCAGAAAAACATGCGGGCTGTTACTGTTGAGACCCTGAAAGATTATGCTGTTGAGGACGCAGACGTGACCTTTCAACTGAAGGAGAAATTCGAACCCCGATTAAAAGCCGAAGGATTATCAGAACTTGCAACAGATATTGAAATGCCGCTGATCAGGGTTCTGGCAGCTATGGAAAGAAACGGGGTCAGACTGAATCAGGAAGACCTGAAATCTATTACAGTTAATCTCCGTGACGATATATTATCTCTTGAGAAGGAGATTTATACCCTTGCAGGTACAGAATTCAATATCTCATCTCCGAAACAACTTGGTGATATTCTTTTTATACGGCTAAAGCTTGACGAAAAAGCGAGAATTACAAAAACCAGGCAGTTTATTACCAATGAAGAGATATTGCAAAGGTTGACCAATAAACATCCGATAATCGGTAAAGTATTGGAATACAGGGGACTTAAAAAACTGTTGTCAACTTATGTGGAAGCACTACCTCTGCTGATTGACAAAACCACCGGAAGGATTCATACTTCATTTAACCAGGCAGTTGCATCCACCGGAAGACTGAGTTCCAACAACCCGAATCTTCAGAATATTCCTGTCAGGGATGAAAGAGGAAGAGAGATCCGAAAAGCATTTGTTCCGGAACAGGGAAATATCTTTTTCTCAGCCGACTATTCCCAGATCGAGCTGAGGTTAATGGCACATCTCAGCAAGGACCGAAGCATGATAACCGACTTTCTTTCAGGGAATGATATACATGCTGCCACCGCATCTAAAATATTTGGTGTTGAAATAGAAGATGTCACAAGGGAAATGCGAAGCAGGGCAAAAACAGCTAACTTTGGTATAATATACGGCATTTCTTCTTTTGGCCTTTCGGCACGACTTACGATCGGCAGAAAAGAGGCAAAAGAGCTAATTGATGGTTATTTTAATTCTTATCCCGGTGTCAAAAAATATATGGATGAGAGCATAAAGAAAGCCCGGGAACATGGATACGTTACAACAATGTTCGGTCGAAGGAGATATCTGCGTGATATACATTCCAGGAACCAGGTTGTAAGAGGAAATGCAGAACGAAATGCCATCAATGCACCTATCCAGGGAAGTGCAGCTGATATTATTAAAATTGCCATGGTGAGGATTTACGAAAAAATGAAATCAGAAAACTGGACCTCAAAAATGATCCTCCAGGTTCATGATGAACTTATTTTTGAAGTTGTTACCGCAGAACTGGAAAAACTAAAGGAGATGGTTATTTATGAGATGACAAACGCAGTTAAACTTGATATCCCCCTTAAAGTTGACTGGGGTACGGGCAGAAACTGGCTGGAAGCACATTAAAAATACCCCCCAACCCCCCAAATGGGGGGCTATTATTAATTACTTTTTTTATTTAGCCCCCCATTTGGGGGGTTGGGGGGTAAAAAATGAAGGATAAAATAATAAATTATGGAAGTTAATGTATTATTTTTCGGAGTTTTAGCGGATGTTACAGGTACAAACCGGAAACATTACCGCGAAATTAATTCTTTTAGTGATCTTAGGCACAGAATAGAAGATGATTACCCTGAAATTGTACATTACAATTTTCGCGTCGCTGTCAATAATGAAATCATTAATGAAGAGCCGGCGCTCAACCATGGCGACGAGATAGCTTTTTTGCCTCCCTTCGCAGGAGGATAAATTAAAGATTTAAGAATAATCAAACATATATCAAAATGTTTCTAATCGACGGACCAGTGGCGCCCAACGTAATTTCAGAATTAATTGCGAAAGTTAAAAAAAATACAAGCACAGGTGGTCATTCGCTTTTTCTGGGACAGGTAAGGAGTGACAAAATCGACGGTAAGAACGTTAAGGCAATAGAATATTCAGCTTATGATGAAATGGTTAAAATGGAAGTGGATGAGATAAAAAAAGCCGTTCTTTCAGAGTTCCCGGAAGCAGAATCTATAGAAATCATACATTCAAAAGGATTGGTAAAAGCCGGAGAGATCTCTCTTTTTGTATTGGTCTCTTCCAGGCATCGCCATCATGCAATAAGTGCCTGCAGTAAAGCCGTTGAACTTATAAAAGAAAAGCTGCCAATCTGGAAAAAGGAGATATTTGAAGACGGTTCCAGCCAATGGAGGCAAAATGAGTAGCTTCTAAAGCAGACCCCGGTTATTCCTGTTTTCAGGATTCCTCGTTACCACGACTGGTTCAATGTCCTTGTGGGTTATAAGAATTGATCCGGCTTTACCTTGAAGAACAGAATTATATACTTCCCTGTTATTCAGAATTTCGAGTGCTTTTGAGACCTGTTCATCTTTTTTTATGGTCCAGGCGATGGCCCCTTCTTCATAAAAATACCGACTAACTATCTCATCCTCAATAAGTTCAGTTATTTCATTTCTGAAGGTTGAAAGATCCTGATCAAGGTTATGGTCGAGATCTTTTTCCAATTCGGTAAAAAGATCCTTATGCAGATCATAGTACTTTTCCCTTTTTGCATTGGCAATTAGCTCAACAAACGACTCCTCGGTAATTGTCCGATAGCTGAAATTACGTTTTACCAGGTAATCTTTGAAATCATTAAAATCCTGATTATTAAATGAGAATTGTTCAGGAGTTTTAAAACCAGGATGGGTCCAGTAGTATTGGGTGGCAAAGTCAAAAATAAAGTTATGAAGATAAAGTTCAGTAGCGATCTGGCTCAGGGGTTCCGGTAAGATCTCGATATCCGGTGAAATTCCTCCCCCGTCTTTTACAATTCTGCCATTTTTTGTTTTGAATTCTGAAATCAGTGAATCGGGAATAATACCAACACTTCCGTCTTCGTTGGGGTGAGAGAAATCTCGTGCTTGTATACACCGGCCGCTGGGAATGTAATATTTTGCAGTAGTGACCTTTAACTGGGTATTATAACTTACGGGGCGGGTAATCTGAACAAGCCCTTTTCCATACGATCTCTGACCAACAATTACACCTCTGTCAAGATCCTGAATTGCTCCGGCAACAATCTCCGCTGCTGATGCTGAGCTTCTGTTAATTATTACTGCAAGAGGGATCTTTTCATCAAAAGCTGCTTTAGTAGTTTTAAATTCTTCATCGAACTGTTTTACTTTTCCTTTTGTCGATACTACTTCGTTTCCAGGCCCGACAAATAGATTCACGATCTCAACTGCTTCAGTAAGCAGTCCCCCCGGATTGCCTCTCAGATCAAGAATTATCTGCTGGGGATTATTACTTTTAAGTGAGACAAGAGCATTTTTTACGTCCGCTACACAATTCTCAGTAAAATTTGTGAAGCGGATATAACCCGTTTTTGAGTCAATCATTCCATAGTAGGGAACAGGAGGGACAACAATTTTTTCTCTTTTCAATGAATAATCTTTTTCATTACCATTTCTTTCGATAGTAACATTGATTGTTGTTCCCGGGTTACCCTTAAGCTTTTCGCTGACCTGTACTTTAGTAAAGCCCTTAAGGGAAACACCATCAACTTTCTTAAGCAGATCTCCCGGTTTTATCCCTGCCAAATCAGCAGGAAATCCTTTATAAACCAAAGATACAACAACATAATCGACGCCTTCTCTTACAAGCGAACCGATACCACCGTATTTCCCGGTTGTCATAAAGGTTACTTCATCAACGTCTGATTCCGGGTAATAAACAGTATAGGGATCAAGGGTTTTAAGCATATTATCAATGCCTGATTTAATAACTTTGTCAGGATTTATCTCATCAACATAAAATGTATTTAGTTCTCTGAAGAGAGAAAAAAAGATGTCAAGATTTTTGGCAATTCTGAAATCCCTTGTCTCCTGGTTTATCAGAAAACCGGTGCTGATACCTGCAATAATAAGCAGAGTAATAACAATCACAAATTTTCCGGTGCGTATTTTTTTCATATATAATGAATCTTAAAATTAGAAGGACGAAAATAGTAAGAAAATCCGGCATTGGATTTGACAACGAAATAATTAAAACAACTTTAACATTTTTTTTCTTTTTCCTTAATGAGAATTATGAATTTATCTGTAATCTCTTTTATTGAATTTTCTACTGTTTGATAATCCGGAACAATACTTTTCCTTAAGATGATAATAAATGCAACCTGAATATTCTCAGAATTAAGATAATCGTAGAGTACCTGTTTGTTCTTCCGGTAAGCTTCCTTCATCCTCCTTTTAATAAGATTTCTTGTAACAGCCAGTCTGAAGCTTTTTTTTGAAACGCTGAAAGCTACCTGTGCAGGAGAGGAAAGGTTAACAGTACTGATATTCCATACGATCTTAAAGTGAGTGGAATAAAAAACATTCCCCTTCTCAAAGAGCTCTGCAATTATTTTAGTCCTGCAAAGTCTTTCGGTCTTATGAAATGTCTGCCTGCTTATATTCATATCAAAAACACTTATCCGAAAAGCAGTCCTGATAAATTAATGGACATTTCGGATCAATCGGTTTGTCGAATTTCCTTTTACCTGCAGTTTCTGTTATGCTCTTTAAGAAAATCATCAAGAGCCATAGTCATTGAAGGGGCTTTTGGATTCGGAGCATTGATATCGAGCCTCAGGCCCTCATGTTCAACAGCGCATGCTGTTGTTGGTCCGAAAGCAGCAATTTTAATCTCTCCCTGGACAAAATGGGGAAAATTTTCTTTTAATGATTTGATTCCTGAAGGACTGTAAAAAACAAGAATATCATAATCAAAATCATTGATATTTGAAAAATGGCTGCTTATAGTTTTGTAAAGAGTTCCGATTGTATATTTGATATTGTTTTTGTCAAGTAAATCAGGGATTTCTGCATTATGAGGTTCGGAAAGAGGAACAAAAAAATTGTCTTCCCTGTGTTTGATAATAATATCAATCAGGTCCTGGAACTTAGCTTTCCCGTGAAATATTTTCCGTTTTCTGTAAACAATGTATTTCTGGAGATAAAATGCAACATTCTCAGTAATACAGAAATATTTCATAGTATCAGCAACAACTATTCTCAATTCATTAGATATCCTGAAAAAATGATCTATTCCCGTTTTACTTGTGAAAACGACAGCAGTAAAGTCAAGAAGATTGATTTTTTGCTGACGGAAATCTTTCGATGATATACCTTCAACCTGAACAAAAGGCTTAAAATCAATTTTCAGATTATATTTTCTTGCCAGTTCGAAATATGGAGATTTCGGATTATTGGGTTCTGGCTGCGATACTAAAATCTTCCTTATTTTCAACTCCTTACAGATTAAGTTTTACCCTCAAAGTAATACTTTTCAACCTAAAAAAGGCCTGTAAAATACTTCAACAAAATCAAAACAGGCAAAATTTCCAGCGCACAAAGGTACAAAATCAAATAGAAAATTGAAATATCCTTCTTTATAAAAATTAAAAAGAGCCTTAAAACACGGTATATATACATGATTAAGAGCACAACCAATCCCGAAAAAAAATAAATATCCGGGGGTAAAAAAGCTGTATAAACCAATAGAACAACCAGCACAAATATTATCAGGGAACAGAATCTGTAAGATTGATAGACCCCTATCAGATACTCGTTAAAAACTTCAGACTCTCCGCTGAGATTACCGGTAATTCTGCATATAAAATGTCGCAAGGTAATGCCTGAAACAATTATTGCAGAAGAAATAAACATGAATAGTATTGGTGAAATCCCGGTCGGAATAAAATCGTACCAGGCAGCAGCACAGTAGCTAAAAAGGCCCAGAATAACAAATGAAATTAAATTCAGAATTGTTGATTGCCAGTAAAATAATCCGCTGATGTCGCGTGATACCGGTTCATTAATACCACGAAAGAGGAAAAACCTGGTTACCTCCGGTAGCATACTTTTAGATGTTGCTTTTATAAGTGAAAACAGAAAAGCAGCAACAAAGATAACTACTACTATCCAATCGCTGTGAATTGGTTTTAAAGGTAAAATCTGGCCCTCTTTCAGATTCTTTATTAAAGTTGTTTTTGCCTCTTGTTGTCTTAGATTATTTTTTTCAGTAAATAGAAAAGGAAAGCTCCTGACAGCAGAAGGATCAAGTTGAGTAATAAAATTTAACGGATCGTAAAATGTGACATCCACAATACTGTTTCTGCTGCAGACGGCTGTGGTATCTGCTATGATTTCATTTTCAACAGAGGGTTGCATATATGCCTTTTTAGCACGGGCAGAAGCAGCTAAATGCTGAGAGTCAGATCGTAAATCCAGTTTCTGAAATACAGAATCGGGGAGGAGCTTATCTGTGCTTATATGTACAACAAGCTTTGGTTTAATGGTATCCTGTGTATTGAAGCTTGTTATCATATACTTTTTGTGGAATAAAGCACAAAAGTAGTGATAATTACAAGAAGTAAAATCAAATTATAAGAAAGTAAGAAGATCAGAAATAATCATTTCTTGTACCTGAAATATCAGCAAGAATATTATTTGCCAGCCTGCTGGCTCCAATCCTGAACAGGGTATTGTTAAGCCAGCCTTCACCAAGGCAACTATTTACTATCTGGTAATAATTTAGTGCTTCTACGGTAGTAACTATACCTCCGGCAGCTTTAAATCCGACCCTGATGCCTGTCGCGGAATAGAAATTTGAAATTGCCTGACACATTACAAATGCAGCCTCCGGAGTAGCAGATACACTTGTTTTACCGGTGGACGTCTTTATGAAATCAGCACCTGCATCCATTGCAATCATCGATGCCTTAAATATCTGTTCGTAATCTCCCAGCAGGCCCGATTCAACTATTACCTTAAGACGTTTCTCCCCCAGAGCTTCTTTAATTTCTCTTATTTCGTCTGCGACCATAGCAAAATCATTTCCAAGAAAAGCTCCCACCGGTATTACAATATCAATTTCATCTGCACCTGCTTCAGAGGCCATTTTACATTCAGCAACCTTAATACTTCTGAAAGTCTGAGAGGAAGGAAACGCACCTGCAACAGAAGCAATTTTTACATTTTTCACTGTCAATTTCTCTTTTACGACCGATACAAAATTCGGGTAAACACAGATTGCAGCAACATTAGGGATATTAGAAAACCGGCCTGAAAAGCTGTTTACCTTACCTGTCAGATGTATAATATGGCTTTTATTATCGGTAGTATTCAGACTGGTAAGATCGATCACATTGAGAATGTTCATTAACAGATGCTTATCCGGAACGTCTGAAGTCAATGAAGCGACCTTTTTGAGTCCTTTTTTAATCTCAGCTTCCGATGGACACAATTTGATCAGTTTTTGATATAACTTTGTCATATAATTATCCGTTAAGTAAAATTATTTATTTCCAAAATGAAAAAAAAGAACGGGTTCAATATAATGCTTTTTGTTTTCATAATTATTTTAATTATGATTTTTAGTTGTACAAAAAATACCAAAAGGACTGTTCCCGGAACTTTATTACAGACTGATCGTAATTTCTCGGCAATGTCGGTTAAAGAGGGAATGCATAAGGCTTTTCTTTTCTATATTGCCGACAGCGGTGTCTTGCTGAGAAATAATTCATACCCTCTTAAGAGCAGAAAATCACTTGATTCTATATTTGAGAAAAGCAGCGACAGTTCTTTTATTCTTACCTGGGAACCGACTTTTGAAAAACTATCAGAAACCGGTGATCTGGGTTATACATTCGGAATCTTCACAAGTAAAATTGTAAAGACCGGAGATATCTCAAAAGGCACATATGTTACCATTTGGGAAAAACAAAAAGATGGATCATGGAAGTTTGTACTTGATACGGGTACTCAGGGGCTGCCTGACAATAAAGAATAGTTGAAATTATCAGACCTCATTTAATTTTCTTCCTGCCAGATTATTATTCCTTGCCAACGAGGCAAAAATACCCAGGACAGATAATATTGAAAAGATAATAAATCCGGTTCTCATTCCTGATAGCAAACCAGGATAAGTAGCCGGATTAATTGTCTCTTTCCCGATGAACAATGCGATGAGCATCATTGCAATTCCCATACTAAGCATTTGTCCTACCATCCTCATTGTTCCGACTACCCCGGAGGCTACCCCGAGATGACGTTTTTCGACAGAACTCATGATCGCATTTGAGTTGGGGGAGGAAAAGAGGCCGAAGCCGATTCCCATAATTAACAGGAGCGTTACAATAACATAGATAGAGGAAGTTTCGGTAATAAAGCAAAGCAGAATTAGTCCGGTTGCAGTAAGCCCCATCCCAATTGAAGCGATTACCCCGGGGTTCCTTTTATCGGATAATCTTCCGGCAAGTGGTGATAATAAGGTCATTGCAACAGGTTGTGAGATCATTATCAGACCCGCAGTTCTTGCATCAAATCCTTTGAGATACTGAAGATAGAGGCTTATAAAAAATCCTGTTGCGCTTGTAGCGGAATAATGAATCAGGGCAGCCATTCCCGAAAAAGCAAAGACTCTGTTCCGGAGTATAAGCCGGATATCAAAAACGGGGTTACCTGTCTTATTCTCAAAGGCAAGAAAAATCAAAGCCATTATAATCCCTGTGAATAGGAAGATCCATCCGATAGAAGATGGCAGACGTGAAAATCCATACATGAAAGCAAACAGGGAAATGCCATAAATTACTGATCCTTTCCAGTCAAATTTTTCCCCTCTCGCTTCTGCCCATTCAGTTTTAATTTTACTTTTAAGAAGAATCAGGGAAACAATTCCAAAGGGTACAAGAAAGGCGAAGATACTTCTCCAGCCAAGATACTGAGTAAGCAAACCCCCGATGATTGGTCCTGTTGATAGTCCAAGGTAAACTGCCGTAATATTGATGCCCATTGCCCTGCCTCGTTCCCCAACATTGAAAACAGAAGTAATTATTGCCAGGCTGGTACCAAAAATCATTGCACTTGAAATACCCTGTAAGATCCTGAGTATAATAAGAGAAGTCAGACTTTTTGAAAAAATAATGAAAAAAGTTGAAATTGTAAACAATAAAATCCCACTGGAAAATACCTTTTTCCTTCCGATGATATCTGCAAGCCGGCCGAAGGGCAAAAGAAAAATTGCGGATGACAGAATGAAACTGCTTATTACCCAACCAAGGCCAATTGCATTTGCGTGAAGATCTTTTCCGATTGAGGGCAATGCAAGATTTACTGCAGAACCAAGAAATGGAGTGAGAAATGCTGCAAATGTGGCAACCAGCAATACAGATCTTTTAAATGACTTTTCTTCTGTAATAACATTATTACTATTCATATTTTATTGCCTGTAAGTTTTGAATGGTAGATTATTCCTTTTCTTTTGTGTCAATTATAATTGTTACAGGACCATCATTGACCAGTTCTATCTGCATCATTGCGCCGAATTCTCCGGTTGCAACCTCCCTGCAAGTAAGCTTTGAAAGCCGGCTGACAAAACTGTTGTATAACGGAATTGCAATATCGGGATGTGCAGCCCTTATATATGAAGGCCTGTTCCCTTTTTTCGTTTTTGCATGAAGTGTAAACTGACTGATAACCATGATGCTGCCTTGTGTTTCAAGAACAGAAAGATTCATTACATCATTACTGTCATTGAATATCCGAAGCTGTACAATCTTGTTACATAACCATTCAATATCTGTATCGTTATCCGATTCTTCAATACCAACAAGCACCAGTAATCCCGGACCGATATGAGATCTTTTTTGACCATTGATTGTAACTGACGCCCTGCTTACTCTTTGAATGACAGTTCTCATTGCAACAGTGATTGAAGTGTCCAAATATATGCAATCAATTTTAAAAACTACAAAATGATGTTTTATATTATATTTGCGGAGGTTAAGAATATTTCATGGACTTTATCACAATAATCGCAATAGCACTTGGTTTATCGTTTGACACATTTGCTGTATCCCTTTCCTATGGAGTTATTCAAAATAATATCTTATTCCGGGAGGCAACCCGCACTGCTATTATTCTTGCTGTTTCTCAGGCAGGTCTCCTGGTAATAGGATTTTTTCTCGGATCGATTATCAGTGAAGAAATAAAAGCTGCAGACCATTGGGTTGCTTTAGCTTTACTGTCTATTCTGGGTATAAAAATGATCATTGAAGGATTGAAAAGAAATGAAAAGGATGAAGTAAAGGATTACAGTAAAACACTCGTTCTTTTCACCATTGCTATCGGGACAAGTATTGATGCTTTTGCGGTAGGAATCAGCTTTGCCCTTTTAAATGTCAGAATCTGGTTTTCAGGAATTATTATTGGAGCAGTGACTTTTCTTGCCTCTATGACCGCGATCAGGATCGGGAAATCAGCAGGATCAAGGCTTGGAAATAAAGTTGAAATAATCGGAGGACTTATCCTCATCGCCATCGGAGTAAAAATATTCCTTGAGCATATTCTGGCCGCAACTATCTCTTAATCGTTCTTACTCCGAAAACAGGTCCTGCCATGTTGCCGGGGTGTGCCTGGAACTTTACATTTATTTTAGACCTGCCGCGTGAAATCTCCTCCGGGATATCATACTGAACAGTTATAAACTGACCATCTTTTTTTCCGGAGATGTTTTCAGTTGCTATTACCTTGTCATTTACCAGAATATCAAATGTTTTTGACCCGGGGAATCCCCCCCAATACTCAACAGCAAGAGCAACAGGCGTGTCTGCTTTTATCTTCATATCGAAAGAAAACCACCCTCCTCTTGATTCGCGGTTAGCTCTTTCCTTAAAACTTCCAGGTGCAGTCTTTCCTCCTTTGAACTTATGATCACGTTCAGGTTGCATCTCGCCCGGCTGGACAAAATCAATTTCAGCCTCTTTGATTTTTCTGATCCTTTCCAGTTCAGCCTTATATTCAGCCTGCCTGGCATTCCATCCGGCTTCATTGAAGAGGTCCCAGTAAACCGAATACCTTCTGTCGTAAATGGAATAGAAGGGCTTCATTTCGATATCACGTGGCCTGCCCACGTTTGAGGTAACAAAAGTATTCTGTTTCCCCTTAACCGGTTTCATCCAGGCTGAAGGATCCCTGTTTTCTGTCATCAGGACAGGAACATACATGGCATCCTTTGAAGCGGAGTCAACTAACGGACCAAGGTCCCCGGTCATTACAAGAGGTCCGTACATAACCGCTACCCTGTTGCTGTCGTCGGGCATTGATTCGAGTCTTAATGAGAAAGGTATTCTTACTTCAAGCTTGTCACCGGTCTTCCATTTTTTTTCAACACTTACAAAGCTTCCCGGCTCCTGCTTAACACGTTTCTTGCTTCCATTCACAAGGATTTCTATTCCGTTAGCTGCCCAGTAGGGATATCTGACCTGAATGGCAAGTTGTACGGGATTTTCACATGTAAATTCAAGTGTAGTTCCATGCTCTTCCGGATATTTTGTATTCTGGACAACGTTAAGACCTTTTTCTTTCCAATTAAGTTCCGAAGCAATAAATTGAAACAGAAACAGCTCATTATCATTGTGATAATAAATATTCTTTCCATACTTTGAATGATTTTCCATTCCGGTACCGATGCAGCAGGTAAACCAGAATGGATCCTGGAAATCCTTGAATCCTCCCATATCGAGCGAAAGATTGTAGGTCACATTTCCGGTCTCCGGATTCATTGTTGAAAGAATATGGTTTAAAAGAGCTTTCTCGTAGAAATCTGCAGTTTTTGCTGATGCATCCCACTCAAAAATATGCTCTGTAAGCTTAAGCATATTATAGACATTGCAAGATTCTGTTGTTCCCTCCCCAAGACGGTCTCTCAGCTTGTCAGCTGGTCCAAAATACTCGTTATTGCCATTGCCTCCGGTAACATAGGAATGATGATAAACAACAGTATTCCAGAAGAATTCTGCTGCTTTCAGATCAGATGAATCTCCGGTAAGTTCATACAGACGCGACAGGGCAATAAGCTTAGGGATATTAGTATTGCAATGTTTTCCCGAAAGTATATCCTTGCCATCTTTAAGTGGATCGAGAAATGACTTCTGATAAAAGATCTTTGAGATCCTGAGGTATTTTTCATCTTTTGTGTCAGCATACAGGTCGGCAAGTGTTTCGCTTATTCCTCCATGCTCGCAGCGAAGCATATTCTGAACCTGTTCATCAGTCAGAGGAGAAACAATTCCGTCAAGCCAGTCGGCAAAACGTTTTTCAACCTCCAGTGCTGTCCGGTTTCCGCATAAACGATAAGCATCTCTTAATCCTGCCATTATTTTATGTTGTGTATAAAAGGGTGCCCATATTCCATTTAGATCAAAACCCTGTGAGCGTATATTCCCTTTAGCAACCTCTTCTTCAAGTATCTTCTTGCCATTTGGGAAGGCACCTATGTAGCCTTCTCCGTCTGTATTCTGAAGTTTTTTGAGCTCATTGACAATATAATTGACCCTTTCCAGAAACCTTTTATCTCCGGTTGTCTGGTACATCATAGCACATGCACTCAGATAGTGACCAAGACTATGGCCGGCAATAGTTTCATCTTCCCATCCCATATAGTGTTCTGCTTTGGGAGTTAATCCTGCCTCGCTGTAAAATTTTGAAAGAAGACGATCAGGTTCATAATTAAGCAAAGTCTTTTCATCCAATTCAGTGGCGTGAAGAAATGGACCGTCAAACAGTTTGACATCAGTCAGGGCAAAGGGCAATGCTCTGAAAGAGACGACTTCGGGTCCATTTGTTCTGATTGTGCTTTTTTCCGGTGAAGAACACCCCGAAAATGCTGATAAAAATACTATACAAAATAAAAAGAGTTTAACTGATTTTTCCATGGTTAAAAGCATAAAGTGTAAATCATACACCTAATAATAACAATTCAAAAATATGAAATTGATTTTAAATGAAGTGCTGTTATGAATGATATATTAATAAGTTACCTGATTGTCGTACTATTTAAACGGGACCATATATCTCTCCCTTTTTTCAAAAACCGCCATTTCGGTATATCCTGCATCTCTAAGCAGGTCATAGGCTTCATCAAAATATTGTCCTACCCTTGATGGCATATGTGCATCGGAATTGACGCATACTGGGATATTTTCTTCCCTGAATATATGAAGGAATCGTCTGTCGGGATAAAAATCGGCAATAGGTCTGTTCCTGCCATTTGTATTGACTTCAAACGCAATATCATGCATCTTCAGATTTTTTACAAGTTTCCTGTAAAGAGGCTCCTGGTCTGTAGAGGGTCTGAAACCAAATATTCTTATCAGGTCACAATGAGCGATTATGTCAAAAAGACCGGAAGCTGCAGCAGCAGAAACCTGGTCAAAATACAATTCAAACAACCTGTCAAGGTTCTTTCCCTCATAAAATTCGGGACCCATATCAACGGTATTCTCTCCAAGATAATGAACAGATCCGATTACATAATCAAGATCCATTTTGCTTATATATGAATTGATTTCGTCCTCTTTTCCGGCGAAAAAATCAACCTCCAGGCCGGTTTTTATTATAATAGTTTTAACGTTCTCCCGCAGAGTCTTAATGTGGTTTAAATATGCTGTAACATCTGAAATGTTCATGCTCCAGTCAAGTGACTCCTTGAATAATGTCAGATGCTCTGAAAAACCAATCTCTTTTATTCCTTCTGCTATTGCGGGTGCGATGTAATCCTCAGGGGCTGACCGACCGTCACTGAACCAAGAATGCATGTGATAATCAGTTCTGTAAACCATTTTATGTTAATACGTTACCTTTTTAGCCTTTGATTTTTCAAAATAGGCCTAAATTTCTCAATAAAACAAATTGTGATTTGATAAAGTAATTTGGAAAATAATAACTTTGTAAAAAACTCACGGTTGTGGATAAAAAAAGCAAACCCTGCGACTGCGAAAGTTGTGACTTCAGGGAAATCGTATTTTCAACTCTCGATGGTGACAGTATTCTGGATTTATGTGACCACAAAGAAGAAAGGTCCTACCAGAAGGGTGAAATAATTAACCATGAGGGAGAAAAAATTACTGATTTTAAATATCTCAAAAACGGACTGGTAAAATTATACAGAAGATCATCCGCCGGAGAAGAGCAGGTCATTACAATTACAAGACCTTTTGAATTTGTCAGTAATATGAGCATTTTCTCGGAAGACAAATACAGATATTCAGTTTCAGCTCTCGAAGATTCTGTTGTTTGTTCTGTAAACCTTAACTTTATAAGGGAACTTTTTCTGAAAAACGGTGCATTTGCCATGGGTCTTCTGACCAAAATATCGATGATTAATGATAAAATAATAAATCAGACTCTTGATATAAGACAAAAAAACCTCATCGGAAGGGTTGCATTTGTTCTGCTTTATTTCACCAAAGAAATTTATAATTCCAGGGTTTTCGATCTTCCGGTTTCGAGAAAGGAGATCGCAGATTATATCGGAATGAGTACAGCAAATGTTATACGGACTATGTCTGACTTTAAAAGAGATGGAATAATCAAGGTATTTGGAAAAACGATTGAAGTGGTTGATATTGAAAAGCTGGAAATCATTTCAAAAAGGGGATGATACAGAAAGGTTTTTTGTCTTATAATTCCGTTCTATATTTTCACAAGTCATATTTGTCTAACCATGAGAAATATTTTCTTTTTATCTGGAATTCTTTTGATTTCCACAGTTTTGTATGGTCAACCAGTTCAAAAGGAATCATCAACCAATCCGGAATCGAATAAGAAATACTATACTTTATCCGGATTCAGGCACGGAATTAATTATTTCCCATTAATTAGATTACCACAGGTTCAATACGAAGCCGGAGACAGTCTTAGTTTCGATAAATATCATTCTGCTGATGTAATCTATACATGGCTTGAAAGATGGGGAAAAGAGTATCCGGAACTTGTTGACCTTTATGAAGTTGGTGAAAGCTATGAGGGAAGGCCCATTCTTCAGATTACTGTAACAAATAAAAAAACCGGAAAAGACACAGATAAACCGGCCGCGTTTTTTGAGGGAGGAAGACACAGCGGTGAGGTAACTGGCTCGGAATCTGTTATGTGGCTCACACAATATCTTCTCATGAACTATGGAAAAGATCCGGATGTGACACACCTTCTTGACACAAAAACAATCTATTTAAAACCAATAAATAATCCCGACGGTCATAATCTTTACATGAATACAGCACAAAGTAACCGGAGTACTGTACGCCCTGAAGATAATGACGGAGATGGCCTTCTTGATGAGGATGCTCCGGAAGATCTTAACGGAGATGGTCTTATTCTGACGATGAGATGGAAAGATGAAAAAAAGGGAAACCTTATACCTGATCCAAAGGATCCTACAGGAAGAATAATGAAGAGGGTTCCTGCCGGGGAAGGTATTTATTTATCGGCATCTGAGGGGATTGACAATGATGGTGATGGACGTATTAATGAAGATGGGATCGGAGGGCTGGATCTTCACAGGAACTATCCCGAAAACTGGAGACCAGAAACAGAAGAGACTGGCCGGGGCAATACTCAGGGAGGAGCCGGAGAATACCCGTTAAGTGAATCTGAAACGCGGGCTGTTGTTTTGTTCCTGCTTTCACATCCAAATGTATATGTTGTTAATTCAATGGATACCAGTGTCCCCATGCACCTTAGACCACCTTCTACCTCACCATCGGAAGAAAGAATGTACCCCGAAGACCTGAAATGGTACAAAATATTTGATGTTATCGGTAAGAAAATTACGGGATATGAAAAGGCAGGAGATGTTTATAATGATTATGGCGGCGGAAGTCCTCTCTTCGGACATGGGCCGGATTTCGGTTACTGGTATTTTGGAGCAATATGGTATGGCGATGAGATATGGAACGGAGCAAGATTCAAAGATTACAACGGAGATGGTATTACTGATCAGCTGGATATGATCAGATGGGATGATGAGGAAAATGACAGTATTGGATTCAATGATTGGAAACCGGCAAAGCATCCTGTTTTAGGAGAAATTGAGATAGGAGGATTTGATCCGAAGTTTTTCTCTCAGAATCCGCCTTCAAAACATCTTGAACCCTGGGCAAGGAAAGAGGCATTGTTTAATCTTGAAATGGCAAAATACCTTCCGGAACTTGCATGGGAAAACGTCGAGGTGAAAAAATTAAAGTCTTATAAAACTGACTCGGCCGACTACCAGCTTAAGATTAGTATCAGGAATACAGGAAAACTCCCGACAGCACTTAAACAGGCGCATCTTGTAAAGATAGTAACAGATGACAGGGTTGTGTTAGATTTTGACACTACCGGTTCTGTTAAGGGTAAACCCGGGTACAAAGTTATCACAGATGAAAAACCATCAGCCGAAAGACCTGACAGAGGTATGTTTTCTGAGAAGGAAATACCGGTTCAGCGTCCTATGGCATTCAGGAATATTCCATATACCGATGGAGGTTCGGTAACGACGGCAGTTTTCAATATACAACTTTATAAAAGATCGGAACTTAAAGGAACGGCAAGTGCGTTTTCAACCAGAGGTGGTGTTTTAAGAGGCAAAGAGTTTATCATAAAGTGAATAAACAGCAGGATAATTTAACGATTAACAATATCATTAAGCGCATCCTCAAGGTTGTTAAAAACAAACTTGTAACCTGCCCTGATTATTTTCTCTGAGGAAACTCTGCTCCCTTTGAGGATTACATTTGACATTTCGCCCAGAAACGCTCTCATAATAAAAGCCGGTATCGCCGGAAGAAAAACAGGTTTCTTCATAACCTGGGCCAGGACTCTCATGAAATCTTTATGTGTCATTTGCTGAGTTGATGCTGCATTGTAAGCTCCGCTCATATTTGAATCCCCAATCGCTTTAAGATAAATATTGCAAAGGTCATCAATATGGATCCATGGTATATACTGGCGGCCATTGCCGGTCCGTACTAAAAAACCATATTTTCCGGACTTCATCAGCTTTGACAATGCACTGTCGTTCTTTTCAAGGACAACAGCTGTCCTTATCTTAATTGTCCGTATATCTGATTTACTGAAGAGATCTGCCGCCTCTTCCCAATGCCTGCATGTAGTTCCCAAATAATCGTTGGATGGTGGATCCTCTTCCCTGAATACCTTTTCAGTTGTGACCAACCCATAATATCCTACCGCGGAGGCAGATATAAATGCTTTTAATTTTAATCCCTTTTCCCTGATTATATGGTGAAGAAATATTGCTGAATTCACCCTGCTTCTGACTATTTCTTCCTTTCTCTTTTTTGTCCACCTCTTTTCCCCAATATTTGCCCCGGCAAGATGGATAATATAATCTATTCCTTCAATTGCATTGTAATCAATAATTCTCCTTTCAGGATCCCATTTGTAAACATTTACTCCGGAATCATGGTTGACTCCTCTTGAAAGGCACGATACATTATATCCTTTTGATAATAAAAGAGGTATAAGATGACTCCCAACAAGACCACTGCCTCCTGATATCAGAATCGACGATTTGATTTTTTTATCAGATATTTCCATATCCCTGTTAAATTATCAAAGCTACTATATTCACAGCATATATAACGTTAATTGTTTTTTGGAAAAATATTAAAAAGGTTTACTTTAGAGGTCTTAAAATTTCAAAAAATGGTTTCAAATAAAAAGAAGAAAATCATGGTAAATCACAAAACAACAAAAGGAGTAATTGCTATTCTTACCGGAGGTGGGGATGTCCCGGGACTTAATCCGGCCATCAGGGCAGTGACAATTCGTGCAAACAGGGAAGGTTATAAGGTGATCGGACTCCGAAGGGGATGGGCAGGAATAATAGAACTTATCAGGGACACCAAAGCTGATAACAGCAACTGCTATCAGATTCTATCCGATGATATCGTTAATAAAGCCGGCCGTACGGGCGGAACTTTCCTTCATACATCACGGACAAGGCCAAGTCATATGACAAAAGAAAGTGTTCCTGAGCATCTGCAGGGAACTTACAATGCCGAAATGAATGATCTGACCCCGGAAGTAATCAGGAACCTTGAATGGCTTGGTGTTGACTACCTTATTCCGATTGGTGGTGATGATACACTCAGCTATGGCGTTCATCTGTACAAGGAAGGGGTAAAAGTTGTCGCAATTCCTAAGACAATGGACAATGATGTTCCCGGAACTGATTATTGTATCGGATTCAGCACATGTGTGACAAGGACTATTCAAATGACAAACAGTCTGAGAACATCTGCAGGATCGCATGAAAGACTTCTGGTCCTTGAAGTATTTGGAAGATATGCCGGATTCACTGCGATGCTTCCAACTATGGCTGGAGCTGCAAACAGGTGCGTTATCCCGGAATATGAATTTGATATTGAATTACTGACACAGCTTCTTGTGGAAGACAGGAATCATAATCCGAGCAAATATTCTGTCGTTCTGGTTTCTGAAGGTGCTATGTTTAAAGGAGGAGAAATGGTTTTTTCTGATAGCGAAAAAGATGCTTATGGTCATGCAAAACTTGGTGGTATAGGGGATATGGTCTCTGCAAAACTTAAAGAGCTTTCCGGGAAATACAATAATGGAAAAACAATAAATGTTATAAACCAGAAACTTGGTTATATGGTACGCGGAGGAGATCCCGATGCCCTCGATTCAATTGTACCAATGGCTTACGGGAACCTTGCACTTGATCTTATACTTAAAGGAGTACATGGAAGAATAGTTGTTCTCAAGAATGGAAGATATGACAATGTCCCGATCGATGTTGTAACATCCTCGAAGAAAGTTGTCAAAGTATCAGAATATTATAATATTGAAAGACTAAGGCCATATTATCACAGCTTTGAGATGAAACCTTTCCTTCTGATGGCTTCGGATAACTAAAAAATGTTTTTCACCCCCTTCCCCCTGAAGGGGGTTTTATTTTAAACGTCTGGTAATCAATAAATACTATCCTCTGGGAGTCTTTTACTTATTGGTTTTTTAATAGCCCCCTTTAAGGGGTTGGGGGTTTTTTCCAAAGGATAAAACCTTCTGGAACAAATTTCCTTACTTTTGTTTCAAACATATTTCCATTGGAGAAAGGTGTTGTTATAAAGTCTGTCGGAAGCCGTTATAAAGTCCTTTGCAGGACCGGCAAAACCATTGAATGTACCCTTAAAGGGAAATTAAGGGTAAAGGAGCTGCGGACAACCAATCCTGTTGCTGTCGGAGATAATGTGTTGGTTGATATTGCAGGACGGAATAATTCAGGGGTAATCACTGAAGTTCTTGAACGAAAGAACTATATATTAAGAAAATCTTCAAATCTTTCCAGACAATCACAGATAATTGCTGCCAATGTTGATCAGGTTTTTCTGATGGTGACCATAATTCTTCCTCAAACCCCGGTTGAGTTCATCGACCGGTTTCTCATTACAGCAGAAGCTTACAGGGTTCCTGCAAAGATTATCTTTAACAAAATCGATCTGTATAGAGAAGAAGAATCTGAACGAATGGAATATCTCATATCTCTTTACAGCAAAATTGGATATGAATGTATCAGACTCTCCTTGACAAATGGAACCAATCTTGAAGAGCTTAAGAGAATGATGAAAGACAGAATAAGTCTTGTTTCAGGCAATTCAGGCGTAGGAAAATCGTCTCTCTTAAAAGCATTGGATCCATCTCTTGACCTTAAAATTGAAGAAATTTCAGATTATCATAAGCAGGGGAAACATGTTACAACTTTCCCGGAAATGCATCAGATGCCATTTGGTGGTTTTGCTATTGATACCCCAGGTCTCAGAGGGTTTGGAGTTGTTGATATGGCAAGAAATGAAATATACCATTTCTTCCCCGAAATATTCAGGATATCAAAGGATTGCAGGTTCTATAATTGTCTGCATATGGATGAACCCGGATGTGCAGTCAGGACTGCTGTAGAACAGCTGCAAATTGACTTTCTGCGATATAAAAGTTACCTGAGTATTTTGAATGACGACAATCCCAAATACCGGTGAAATTGAATTAATTAGAATAATCTTTATTTACTTTGCCAGATAAACAACAATAAGAAGATGAGAAAGATACTAATTATTGTCTATTCGGCATTTATGATAATAATAATAGCAAACTTTTTCTATTATAAAAGCCTGTATAATAAACAGATAAATTATATTGTTAAATTACTTGACAGACAGGTCCAGATTGTTGGAATGTCAGTGGATAAAACTAATAATGGATTTATAAGTGACCTGAACCAGATTATTTTTTCGGAAGATATTTCACTTTTCTTCATCGATCCGGAACAACGGTTCAGGGCAATTGAAAGAATGAAACTATTCTTCTCAAAGTACGAGGATCTGGTTACCGGGATCAAATTGTATGACAATAGTAAAAATGAATTTACACTCAAAAAAGATGAAACAGGCAATGGCTGGCTTGAACAACTTTTTGTTCTTCATGTACAGGGTGAAATAGTATCAAGAGATCTGCTGGCTAAGGAAAACCGTAATTTTGAGTATTATCTGCCTGTTTTAAAAGATGATGTAGCAATTGGTAACATTGTTGTAACTATCGATTACCAGAAATATTTCAAGGAAATATTCCTGGCGTTTAATCTTACGGATTATCAATGGCAATGGGTTGTCAGCGATTCAGGTGAAATTATTTACAATAATAATGAGAATAAACTGAAATATTACCAGATCGACAAGATTACCAAAGGATTGGGGAATGGGGCTATCGAAAGTATTATTCACAGAGCGGATATTAATGGTAAGTCAAGAGAGATTATTTCATCTTATTATTCAACCCAACTTCTTGAAAGGGATCTTGGCCTGGTATTTTCATCACCGACTGATATTTTTCAGAAATATATCATTTGGAATTCACTTGTCATGGGGCTGGGTACTTTGCTTATTATTCTGTTGATTGTATTTGTTTTATGGAAGTATCTTAAATTTCAAAAATCAGAAATAGAACGCCTGAGTGCTTCTGAGAAGATGCTTTTCAGGATGATTGAAGAAATGCCGGCAGGGGTGATAATTCATAATAAGAACAGGGAAATAATTAAGGCCAACAGGGTGGCAGCAGAACAGTATTCTTACTCAAGTGAGTCAGATATGAAAGGTAAGATCTTTCCAGAGCCCTCACAGACAGATGAAAACAACTATTTTTCAAAGCATCTTGGTGGAACTTTCAGGCCCGATCAGTTTGTGATAATAAGGAAAGAAATTGGTGAAATAATATTGTTCAGAAACAGTATCCCGGTCAAATTCATGAACGAAGAAGCCAATATGGAAATGCTGATAGACGTAACTAAACTGGAATCAGCAAGAAAACAGGAGGCAAATGCCAATGTGGCTAAATCGGAGTTCCTTGCCAGGATGAGTTATGAAATCAGGACACCCCTGAATGGGATCATAGGAATGACAGATATTCTTGACAAACATAATCTTGCGGGAGAAGTCAGGGATATCGTTAGTTTACTGCGCCGCTCTGCAGAAGTACTGTTGAATATTATCAATGATATTCTTGATTTTTCAAAAATAGAATCGGGGAAAATGATTCTCGACGAGATCCCGTTTAATCTGAGGGAAGAGGTTGTCTATTGTTATGATCTTGCAAGGGCTAATGTTGATGAAAAAGTTGTAACACTTTCGTGCTCAGTTGATGAAGATGTCCCTGAAAAAATTATAGGAGACTCTTTCAGGCTCAGGCAGATCCTGACCAACCTCATGAATCATTCAATAGATAACACTGAAAAAGGGGAAATCAGTCTGAGATGCAGACTTAACGAGAGCAAGAAAGGAATGATCACACTTGGATTTGAATTAATTGACACCGGAAACAGCTTTGACAAAGCAACTCTGAAAAAGATATTTGGAGATTATGTAAATGTCGAATCAAAAGTGCTTCATAATAATGATGAAACAGGTTTCGCTACAATTATGGCCAGACAGCTTATTAAGCTTATGGGGGGAGAATTTTCTGCCGAAAGCCCTTCAGGAATAGCAGGGGATCGCGGTACAAAGATTTCATTTACTATTGTGACATATTCAAACGAAAAACCCGATAAGAATCTGCCTGTGGATAAGATAAGGACCTTTGAGAATATTAAGACTCTTGTCATCACAGGAAATCAAACTAGGGATGAAGAAATACTGGGCACCCTTCATAAGCTGGGACTTTCTCTTACAGTCACGACATTCCAGAAGTCGACCGTTAACCAGATCGAAGCAAACCTTAACTTTCCTGACAACAGATATTATCTGGTGGTAATTTTAGATGATAAGGAATTCAATGGCTTTGAAGCTGCAAAGGAAATCCGGGAAAATAATCTTTCAGACAAATTCATAATTATAATGATCAGCTCAAATGATCTTAAAGGTAATTATCTGAAGAGCATTGCAATAGGGATTGATCATTACATTGTGAAGCCCTATGAAATTAAAGAGCTCTTCGATATAGTCAAGAGCAGTTTTCCACAAATTGACAACATAACACCTTCTTATGAGAGTGAAAATATCAGAAAGGATATCAGAATTTTAATTGTTGAGGATAATAAAATGAACCAGAAGGTTATCGGTACGATGCTTAAAAGTATGGGATACTCATTTGATTTTGCCGATGATGGTTATGCAGGATATATTCAGGCAAAAACGCGGAGATATGACGTTATTTTCATGGATCTGATAATGCCTGAGATGGATGGATTTGAGTCAGCGCGAAAAATCCTTGAATATGATAAAACCCTGTTAATAGCCGCTTTTACAGCTGACAACATGCCTGAGTCAAAACGAAAAGCCGAACTTTCAGGAATAAAGGAATTTATTCCCAAACCTGTCAGAATTGTAGAGCTTAAAAAGTTTTTTGCAAAATACTTTTACAAAAATTGATAAATATTTTCCTGAATAATAATCAGGTCCTGATAAACTATACTGGACTCGGGCTTAATCATTGATAGTAAATGACATATCAGGGAAAAAGTAAAATTGAAATAAAAAAATTCCTTGAACTGGCTGCCAACATACCAATTGTTGATGTCAGATCTCCAGCCGAGTTTAATACAGGGCACATCCCGGGAGCATTTAACATACCTCTATTTGATGATAAGGAAAGAGAAGTTGTCGGGATCAAATATAAAAACAAAGGTCGTATAAAGGCAATCCTGACAGGCTTGCAGCTTACCGGTCCGGCAATGAAATCAAAACTTGAAAGTGCTTTAAATATCTCGGAACAGGGAAAACTTCTTGTTCATTGCTGGAGGGGTGGTATGAGATCTGAAGCAATGGCATGGCTTTTCTCACTTGGAGATATTGATACTGAAATCCTTGAAGGAGGGTACAAATCGTACCGCCACCATGTACTTGATAGCCTGTCAGTTAATAGAAAGATGATAGTGCTGGGAGGATTGACAGGGAGTGGTAAAACAGAAATCCTGAAATATCTTCAAAACTCAGGGCAACAGGTTATTGATCTTGAGGGACTTGCAAATCACAAAGGATCAGCTTTCGGTTCTCTTGGCCAGCTTCCCCAACCATCATCAGAACATTTTTCAAATCTTTTATTCGATAGATGGAAACTGGTTGACTCCGGTCAATTATTGTGGATAGAAGACGAAAGCCGGAATATTGGTACAATATTTATACCCGAAAGATTTTATTTAAACATGCAGAAGAATCCGGCTATAATTCTTCTTATGGATGTTAAGACAAGATTACCAAGGCTGATGAAGGAATATTCAAACTACTCCCCGGAGGAACTACAGGCTTCGGTAATGAAAATAAGCAAGCGGCTTGGGGGAGATAATACAAGAGAAGCTGTTGATGCTATAGAGGCAGGTGATTTTGCGAAGGCAATCGAGATAACCCTGAATTATTATGATAAAGCTTATCTGTACGGATTAAAAAGAAAACACCAAAACAACATTTATTATATCCATACAGATATAGATAATATAGAAATTAATGCATTAAAAATTCTGGAAACAGCAGAGAGAATAACCTGATTATCAGGTTATTCTATTGGTCAATATGCTCCCCTGAATCGACCCATTTATATATTTTATCTGATCGTCGTAGAAATTCAGATGATTTAATTGAACAGAGTTCTCCTTTTAGAGCTTTATCAGTAACTTTAAGATCTACCCGGATTTCTCCAACGTTGTACTCAATTACACCGGTAGTTGGTCCGGTTATCAAAATTGTATCACCTTTATTAAGATCACCGTTTTCGAGTTTAATCTCTGCAACACTGAGCTTCTTAAAATAATTTGTGACCTTTCCAAGGTAAACCTTTCTCTTAATGGCGCTAGAGCCATAACCTGTGTTCCATTCTCCCAGTCTCTGCCCGAGATAATATCCATCCCAGAAACCCCGGTTAAAAACTGAGGACAACCTTCTTTTCCACTCCTCAATTTTCCCTGAATTATAAGTACCCTCCATAACTGATCTGACTGCATCATCATAGCACGATGATACCATTTTTACATATTCAGATGACCGGGCCCTGCCTTCAATTTTGAAAACCCTTACTCCTGCATCCATTATCTTATCGATAAACCCTATAGTGCAAAGGTCTTTAGGTGACATTATATATTCATTATCTATTTCAAGCTGATAGCCTGACTCTTTCTCAGTAACAATGTAAGATTTACGGCAGGTCTGGTAACATTTACCACGGTTTGCAGAGGTATTATTTTCATGGAGACTCAGATAACATTTTCCTGATATTGCCATGCACAATGCACCATGAATGAATATTTCAATCTTCACCAGGCCTCCACTCGGTCCTCTGATATTTTGTTCCCTGATTTGATTGTAAATATTCCTGACCTGCCCAAGGTTTAATTCCCTGGCTAGAACAACAACGTCAGCCCACCGTGAGTAGAATTTTAGAGCCTCTATGTTAGTTATGTTAAGTTGTGTTGAAAGATGCACCTCAATCCCTGATCCAAATGAATAATTGATAACTGACAGGTCGGAAGCGATTATTGCAGATACCCCACTTGCAACTGCGGTATCTATTATCCTGTGCATCTGCTCTATCTCATGGTCGAAAACAACCACATTTACAGTAAGGTAGCTTTTAATACCGTTATCTTTGCAGATTGTAACTATATTCCGGAAATCATCCAGCGTAAAGTTTATTGATGAGGCAGCTCTCATATTGAGTTGTTCAGCTCCGAAATAAACTGAATCAGCACCACCCTGAATTGCTGCCATCAACGATTCATACGATCCTGCAGGAGCCGTTATCTCAATTTCCTTTCTGTTCATCAGAAGTTAAATTACGGTTTTCAAATATTGCTGTTACCGCTTGCCCTTTTTCATCATGATCCTGATACATGAACCTTTTCCGATTTCTGAATATCTGACAAAAATTTTCCCGTTATGGTATTCTTCGATAATTCTTTTTGCCAGAGACAGACCCACGCCCCAGCCTCTTTTTTTGGTAGTAAATCCGGGATTGAAGATTTTCTTGAATGCTGACTTTGGAATTCCTTTTCCTGTATCTGAAATGTCAATTATTGCATTTTTTTCTGCCTCCACTACTCTGATTGTAATCTCTCCACTTCCCTCCATTGCATCGATTGCATTTTTTGAGATATTCTCAATAACCCATTCAAAAAGAGCCGCATTAACAGGAATTAAAACCTCTTTTTCATGTTCAAAATTAAGTATAAAGGAAACTTTTGATGAAGACCTCGATTTAAGATAATCAACAGAATGCAGAATAAGCTTTATAATATCCTCTTTTGTCAACGACGGTTTTGATCCGATCCTTGAAAATCTCTCAGTCACTTTTTCGAGTCTTTCAACATCCAGTGCAAGCTCCTTATTTATTGAAATTTCAGGGTATTTATTTTGCAGGATTTCTATCCATCCTGCCAGGGATGATGTAGGTGTTCCGAGCTGATGAGCTGTTTCTTTGGACATACCAACCCAAACCTGATTCTGCTGAGCTTTCCGGGATGAGCTTAATGCCAGATAGGATACGAGAATAAACATGATAATTAATCCCAGCTGGACATACGGATAATAGGTAAGCTGTGTCAGAATAATGCTGTCCTGGTAGTAAATGCGATTGGTAAATCCACTTCCGAGGTCAATTAAAATGGGTTCATTATAGCTTTTCATTTTATCAAGCTTCATTCCCATAAACCCCGGATCATCGATCTTTCCGGCATCGAAATTTCTTGCGGCAATAATATTATCATGGCCGTCTGTAAGGATTACAGGGACAGTACTGTTGTTTTCTATGATCCACACAAGGAATTCTAAATTCTGGGTCTCATCGGAGGAATTAATAAGCCTAGTAGCTTCGGCCCACATTTCAACTTTTTTTCTCTCCTCTGCTTTCAGACTACCCACAAGACTCTGAGTATAAATAAGCGAACCAACACCGATTAGTATTGCAAAAAGGAATAAAAAAATCTTCCACTGGCTCTTATCTTGATAGATATTCAATGTTTTTTATCTAATGAACGGGGAAAAACACTATTTCTTTTTGAAAAGTTTCTTAATGACACTTTCTTTTTTAACCGGTGGGGGTTCGGTTTCTCTCCTAATCGTATCCGACCCTTCCCAGGTTATTTTGAACCGAGGCTTCGAAGTCGATTTCTCTTCAGCCGGAGTGTCTTTTTTATACCACCCGTATTCCTCATTAAGAATTGTTTTCAGAGTCTGTCTTTCTTTTTTGATGTCATTCTTAATCTGGTTCCCTGCTGCTTTCATGTCATAAGCCACTTTTATATCTTCTCCTTTCCCTTCGATCTTCAAATAAACCGATGTCCTGCCCAGACCATCATCCTCCACCTCACCGAATTCCGATGAGACAGTTCTGTTTTTTCTTGCTTTTTTACTCAGTATTTCGGAAAGATACATTTTAACATGATATTCATAATTATTATCGAAACCGTGTTTCCCGTTTACTGTCAGATCGACCGCGGATGACCTCACATCCATCTGAGGTATGTAAAGCGAATAGTTTCTTATAAAGAAATCATTTTCCAGCTGATCAAAACTTATGTTTTCGAGCTCTGAAAGTTCGATAAATGAAGAAAGTTCTTTAACAGGGTCAAAATTGATCAGCGCACCATCGGTTAAAAGATATTTTCCTTCTGCTGTAACAGATTTCATATCAGGGTTCAGAAGAGAGTCCACAGGTAAAAGAACAGAAAGAGAACCAGAAAGGGATCCTGCAATATTTTCAGCTTTCAGAAAATCCTGGCCAAAATTATGAAATGTGGTGAATGCTTCATTCACATCAATGTTGGTCAGGCTAAAATTTCCTCTTCCGATAAATGATTTATTGGAATTCTGTGCTATTAATCCATTACCTGAGATGCTACCTTTCTGTGAATTCAGATTCAGCGTTTTAAAGTCCAGCAATCGTGGCTTGTAACTAAGAGTACCTCTAACTTTTTCTGCTGAAAACGATTTGTAAATCAAACTGTCAATATTAAAATTCAGATCGAGTATTACATCATCAGGAAAGATAACGGGTGCTTTCTTAACAATTGCTTCGTCTGATGCGGAAGAATCATTTAAAAAAAGTTCAGGTTTAAGGCAGCTGGCTGATAAATTGGCAGATGCAATTAAGTTAACAGATTTGCCGACAAGCCATTCGGGTAAATTCCTGAAATTGCCATCCAGTTTAATCTTTTGCCCATTATAGACGAACTGAAGATTTTTTGTTGATGTACTTTCAGAAAAGAGAATGTTCCCGTTTACCCCCTCAAGATCAAATCTTTTGTTATTTAATTCAATGCCAAAGGAATTGAAAATGACCTCTGATTCAGAATTCAGATCAAAAATATCGATGATTTTATATTTCTCTTTCTTTTCCATTGACCCTGAAAGTTTCAGGTCAAGGTCAATAGATCCTTCTGTCCTTGCAACATTCTGAAGATTTAAAAACTTTTTCAGTTCAGCAGGGAAAACAGTCCCCTTCAGAATAAGTTCTGCTCTTCGTTTTGTGAAATCTGACAGGTAAAATGATCCTTTATATACGGCCGATCCAAGGGTGGTGGTAAAATTTCTGATTGAAAATGAACTTGTTTCGGGTCTGTTTTTTGCTCCGTTTGAAATAGATCCATCAAAAGAAAAGTTATCAATACCTAAATCTGAATTCCCGTAATCAATATGAGCATTATTTAAAGAATATATTATTTCAAAATGTGGATTAGAGGTTCGTGATGAAACCCCCTTGATCTTACTATCAATTTTTAAAATTCCGGAAGGATGATACTCTGAAACCAGGTTCTTATATTTATCCGGAAAGTAATTTGTAATCTTTGAGATATCGATATTCTTACCGGAAACCGTCAGGTCAAGATCATTGTCAGAAGAGATAAATCCGGTCAGGATAAATTCCCAGTTTTCAATACCAAGAATCCCTTTTTTGAAAAGTATTCCCTTGTCAGTTTTATGGAGAACAACTTCCACATCCGCAGGGATACTTTTCTTAATGGTTGAGTTCCGCAGCTGAAACAATTCAATTTGTATCCTGGAATTTGCATCGAAATCTATATAGTTACCTGATATTCTGCTTTTAAGCCGGCCATCATTTATTATTCCCTTGATAATTAACCTGTTGTCAAGATCATTATAAAAAGAACTGATTTCATACAAGTTAATCCTGTTAAGATTAAGAGAAACATCCTCACCACTTTTCTTTTCTTCTTTCCATGAAATATTATAATTATCAAGTCCGGCACTATCGGTGAACAAATTCAGTTTACCTGATCTGATACCAATTCTCTCAATAGTGTAGTCCCCTTTTAAAATATCCTTCATTCTGAATTCAATTGATGCAGATTCTGCAGCCAGAAGAGTATCAGTATTAATCCCGGAGAAATCGGCAGGATTAAAACCAGGAGATGGATGAACTAAAATGTCTTTTAATTCTACCGAAGCTTTTGGGAATTTTCTCAGAAGGGAAAACCTGAATGATCCGACATCTAATTTAGTCGAAAGATGACTGTTCAAAGAATTCAGAACAATATCTCCTACTTTATCCTGCAACAACAGAGAAGCAAAAAATAAAATAATTGAAAACGACCCGATAATAGATACGGTCAATTTCAATATCTTCAACAACAGCTTCATATTCATAAAAGAAATATCTCCCTGCTTATTTAATAGAAGGTGAGCAAAGTTAAATCATTTGGATGAAAATTTGCTTTTTATTTCAGCAGGAAGGAGAAATCATCATTTTCTCCCAGTTCTGCCGGGGGGTGATTTTTTTTGAAAATTCTTGCTTTCAGAGGTCCGAATAAACTGATCCTTTCACCTTCAATATGAAACATAGTACCTTCGCGTGACCCTGCAACCCAGACATCAGCATTTATCTCAATAAACTCCTCAATCCTCTGTTCTCTTGTTTCTCCAGCATGACCGGCAGGATTGGCATCAAGATAAGGCGCTCCGGAATTTGTTGAATTGCTTATAAATAATAGTCTCATAGACACTTGATTAATTGGCAGTTTAATAATGATCCTGAAGGTAACCAATATTATGATTTTCAGGTATGTTTTTTATTTTGACAATATTGAATGTATTATTGAAGATATTGAACATTAAAATTTTTCCGGCAAGAATATCACCTGATTCTGTAATGATTTTAATGACTTCATTTGCCATAAGAGTGCCGGTTATTCCGGGAAGAACTCCCATTAAGCCAACGTCTGCAGGCTGAGGATTTTTATTATCAGCATTTTCTAAATAGGGGTTATAGCACCGGTAAGTGGCTCCTTCCTTATAGTTAAAAACCGAAACCTGACCTTCGAATTTATAAATGGCACCATGAACCATGGGTTTGTTAAGGATCACGCAGGCATCGTTAATAAGATATCTTGTTTCATAATTATCTGTGGCGTCAATAATTATATCATAATTCTTCAGGACCCTCAGGGCATTGGTGGGTTCAATCCGGAGGTTTAATATCTCTGTTTCGATCAGGCAATTAAGTTTTTCCAGCCGGCTTTTTGCTATTATCGATTTTAGTTTGCCAACATCGTCTGAACTATATAATACCTGGCGATGAATATTTGTCTCATCAACCTTATCAAACTCAGCTATGGCTATTATCCCAACACCGGACGCAGCAAGATATTGCAGAACCGGGCACCCAAGGCCTCCGGCACCTATCACAAGGACTTTAGCCTGTTTAAGCTTTTCCTGGCCTCCGGTGCCAATTTCAGGGATCATTATCTGCCGGCTGTAATGCAGGAATTCCCTTGGGGATAATATGTTATCTGCCATTTGTAATTACCAAGCTGGTTATTACAAATATACAGCATGATCGTAGAAGTACCAAAAATTAACAACATGAGTAGAGACGTTGCATGCAACGTCTCTACATAAATGTTCAAAAAATAATCGGGGGGAATGAAAAATTTAATCGTTAAATGTAAACGCTATACCTAATTCAAAAGGTTCAAGATTGTATCCATTTGGTCCTTTAAATTCCTGGAACCATGGTGTCAGATAATAAGTTCCGTAAATCATAAAATTTTCATATCCTATCCTGGCAGTTGCCCCACCTCTCAGTAAATTAAGATTAAAATCCCCATTGGTCCTTAATTTATCACCATCTTCAAATACCATTTTTGTCCAGGCATTCAGTTTTACTCCTCCGATGACTCCTGCTGCCAGATTTAAATGATGACTATATCCTGCGGGGATTTGTACTTCGAGTAAAGCGGGAACATTCAGATATAATGTCGAAAATTTAGATTTTTTCAATGCAACCGGGCTATCCGGAACCAATTCTGCAATGTCACCATCAGGTCCAATTGTTATACTGTTATTCCTCTCGAATCTGAAATTGTTCCAATTAAGTCCAATACCCGTAACTATCCCGATGTGCCTGGTAATTCCTAAGCTTAGTTGCGAAATGTTTATATTAAAACTATTTGATCTGCTTGTATTTAGAGTCATATAAGAGATTTCATCCGGCAAAACCATGGATGTGACATGGTTATAATTATTAAAACCGATTTCAACTCCGGCCCAGTGTCCACTAAAATTTCTGGCTTGCCTATTACGATCTTTTTCCGATTCATCCTGATCCCAATCATGATTTGCCGGTTCATCGTATTTCTCAAAATTTATTTTTGGACCTTCAAAAGACTCAAGAATGTTAAAACCCCGGTTGCCAACCCTGATTGTTACTGCAGAATCATGATCGTCGACACGGAAAAGATCTTTCCCGATGATGATCCTCATATTTTCATTTGTGTCCGCAGAAGTCAGAAGTTGATCTTCCCCTTGATTTCCCTCTTTTTTCTCCTGAGTGAAAGCCTGGCATGTTATTACTGTCACTGCCAGAAGTATTAATATCTTTTTCATGACTCTTAATTTTTTAATAATTGTTTTTCATTGATGGGACGGGGAAAGTGACTAAAAAGTTACAGAGCCGGATTTACTTTTTTAACAGGGGCATTGAACTTGAGAATTTTTGAGCTGAAATAGACCGATTTAAGGTCCCCCTTTTCATCAGTGTTTTTATAAAGTGCCATTTGCCAGCCAAGTAGTTTATTAAGGCCTGTTATTCCGACTTCTGCTATTTCATAAGCTTTGACGGGTCTGTCTCCTAATGTCTTGTCTTTCATGATTTTTTCATGGAAAAATCTGGCAATAAACCTGTTCACATTGCTTCTTTCATCATCGTACAGAGGAGGAAGGATACCAGGCTTATAAGCCATCAGAATATTATCAGGGGTGCCTTCAGCCAGTCTTATGTTTGCAGAAACGGATATCTTTGAAATATTGATTCCATCAAAATCACGTTTATTCAATGTTGAATCAGGCTGATCAGCTGATTCAAGTTCAGCTAACATAATACCTGGTGCTGATTCTGCATTTTCTAAAGGGACATTTTCAAGTCCGGATTTAGAACTAACAGGATCTTCACGTTTTGAAATATCGATTTTTACAATCGCTGCCGGAGACTCAACAAGGATAGTATCAATATTTAAATTTTGAGCAGTTTGGATGGTTTTATCTGTCAGATTTATCGGAATAAAAAGATAAGCCAGTATAAATAGAGCGATTGTGGCCGCTGCACTTAATCCAACAGCTGAAAGACGAATAATTCTCTGGCCCGGAGTCATCTTTTTGAGAATGTGCTTATTGCTGAACTTGTCTATGGGTGAGGAAAGCTTCAGTTTTTGAATAAGTTCAAACGCCCTCTTTTTTTGATTATCATGGTCAATGTTCACCTCAAGTTCGGATAACTGGTTGGGGGTAAGATCATTTTCAAGATAAGCAATACATAAATTATCGAACTGGGAAGAGGAGAGATCATCAATTGATTTCTTAAGATGCTCCTTGGGCGTGAAAATATTTTTATCGGGTTTCAGGATAAGTTGAGTCAAAGAATCAAATTCCTCCATCAGGTCAGGATTCTCATCCAGGAAAACTATTAGCTGTTCAACCTGCTGGTCGCTGAGATTGCCATCGAGCCAATCGATAAACCATATTTCATAGTTTGATCTGTCGGGTTTCATCAGAATATTATTTATTTTTTTTGGTCTGTTGGAATCCACATGTTTGTGAATTATTTTCATTCTTTTTTGTGTTTGAAAAACATGTGGGGTTCATAGCTATATTACTGTTTCAATTTTTCCGATGAAATTTTTCAGGGCCATCCTGCCCCTGTAAATATTTATTTTTACCTGTGCCTCGCTTAATCCGGTCAATTCACCTATCTCCTTATAGCTGTATCCCTCATAATCACGAAGCAGAACTAATGATTTTTGATTGTCTGGCAGCCGGTACAGAGCAACATGGAGTATCTCATTAAGATCGGAGTATTGCTGGTCAGATAAAAAAATATTTTCATCCGATTCTTCCAGGGTTGTCATTCTCTTTTCCTTCCTGATTATATCAATCATAGTGTGATAAGCGGTTGAAAACAACCATGACTTTACAACAGGGTATTCTATTTCGGCCACATTTCTCCATAGCTTTTCATAACTATCCTGTACGATGTCATTTGACCTGTCTTCATCCTTAAGGTTTGCCCTGATGAAGCGATAAACAGAATCAGCAAACTCTTCAACAGATCTGTTATATTCCTTTACAGTCATAAAATAAATTACAAAGCAAAGACGGATGAAATAACAGAAAGTTACAAGATAAATTAAAAAACCACCACCCCGCGTGGGTACCCCACCTTTTATTTTTCGCCCCCTGCCCCTAAAGGGAGTTTAATAAATAACTGATAATCAAGCCACCCCTGCAATCTGGCTCCTTCCTAAAATTGCCCATTGGGCAATTTCTTAACGGTCAGCCCCCTTTTGGGAATTTAGGGGCAAACCAAAAATGAATGTAAAGACGTTGAATGCAACATCTCTACTTATAGTTGATATATAACGCAGTAGAGACGCCCAATTTGGGCGTCTCTACATATTGTAAATATATATTTCGATATTATTTAAACTGGTACACCCTTACCCAGTCTATTTCCATCGTTGTCATTCCGTTTATTGGTTTATCAACTCCGCTGGCCAGAAGTACATACATTGGTTCCATGGGAACATCTGATGTCTGTTGGAATATCTCTTCACCGTTTATTTTCCAGACCAGCTTATCGGAGGTCCATTCCAGGGTATAAATAAAGAAATCATTTGCATAACGGGATCCAATTGATGTTTTCCTAACTCTTTCAGAAGTTGAAAAATAGTCGGACCACACCTTGCCATTTGAAGTGCGGCAGATGTCAATATGAGGTGTAATTTTTTCTGCCAGCATCCAGAAGGTATTTCTTGCAGCGGGATTACCAAGTTTTATTTTAGCACTAAATATTCCGTATTTCTGTCTGAAACTGTTCCCTGTATTAACTAGGCCTGAAGTATAACTGAATTCTTTGGTCTTAAAACCTGATGAAGCAGACCAGACTTTTCCGGTGATTCTCTGTGGTTTAGTATGGATCTTCAGCAGGCTGTTCCGGATTTCAAAGTTTTCTTTTTCAGTATATGCCTGAAGATCTGATTCAACTGAATACCTGTCTTTTAGTAACTTCTCGCCCCAATAGTAGTTAGTCAGCCATTTTTTTGTGTCGAGTTTATCCCCGTCAAACTCATCATTGAATGTCAGTTCTTTATTCTTAAGGACATCAAATTTGTCAGAATCTTTAACCTTGAAATACCAGATTATATCGTCTGTCTTCTTTAGCTTTTCGAATTCCTGGACCTCTTTAAACATTTCTGTCTTTTCAAACCTCTTTGTATCCAGGAGGTAATCTTTCTTTTCTTTGAACTCCTTTGTAGCTACATACTCTTTCAGTTCATTGTATCTGGCCAGGCGTGTGGAACCATCGGTATTAAGAAAGTTTGCGTACTCCTTTGAGGTTTTGAATTTATAATACTCCTTAATATCAAGACTGTTTTTCAGGCGTTTATATTCCAGGAGTTTTTTATACTCTTCTGTATCCTTGAAGGTTATGGGCTTCATATTCTTTTTTGCAAGGAATTCAGAAGTTTTAATATAAGCACCAAGTTCTTCAAACCTTAATACGGTTTTGGATTTTGTAGCCTTTCCTTTTGCAGCAGCCTTAAAGTAAGATTTAATTTCAGGATCGGATTTTAAAGACTTATATTCCACAAATTTCCTATACTCATCACTCTCTTTGAAAGTAATGGGCTTCATCTTTTCTTTTTGTTTGAAGCCGTGGGAGTTGATAAAAGCTTCAAGAGATTCAAAATCCTTGATTTTCTGTGAACCGTCCAGATCTTTAAATCTCTTCAAAGTACCTCCGGCGATAGTTTTAAAATATAGAACAATATCCTTTGCCTTCTGAAGAGAAAAAAACTCTTTCTCTTTTAGGAATTCATCCGAATTCCTGTACTGGAGCGATTCTATTTCTTTTCTTTTCTGAACGAATTCTGAAGAATTGACCAGATCGTTCAGTTTATTATAGTTTGCTAACAGATCTGATCTAGAAAAAGCTCCGAGTTTTTCAAATTCGTTTATCAAAGCTTTTTCTGTCAGCTCAATTTTAGAAGTCGAAGGGATCCATCCCAGTAAAAGCTTGAGACTTGCCATTGCAAAAATGTTTTAATTACAATCTGTTAAAGATAAAAAATCTTTCCATAATATTTGACCTCAATCTTTCAAATATTTGTCCTAAGGGCATTTGTTCGTTCCTGCGGTGTAATAAATTAACGCACACTTTAACCTGTTTAGGATGTTTTCTTAAAAAAAATTGCTTTTTATTTTTTTTCTTTATTAACTTTGACTGACCGTTCAATCAAAAGCTGATATTATGAAAAGGATTTATTGAATGGACGTTAATTAAAAACATTATGTCACCTAGAACCCCAAAGCAATTTGAAGAGATGAGGGAGGAGAAGAAAACCCTTATTATGGATGTTGCACTACAGCATTTCGCAAATGAGGGTTACTTTAAAACAACCATAAATCACATTGCCAGGCATGCAGGTATTTCAAAAGGGTTGATATATAATTATTTTGAAAGCAAAGAGGCTCTTCTTGAAGCAATTATACAAAGATCGGTTCTGGATGTATATACCTATTTTGACATTGATAAAGATGGTTATTTGTCTGAGGAGGAGTTTGATTTCTTTGTAAGAAGAGTCTCACAAATGCTTAAAGAAAAGCAATCATTCTGGCGTTTATTCTTTCAACTTCTGATGCAAAATGAAGTCAGAGAACAATTTTTAAAGTCATATATAGGTTCCGGCTCATTAATGCAATCTGCAGCAGATAAAAAAGAGGGGCTGTTCATCTCTGATATTATGAATACAATAGCAGAATATTTTATCAGGAAAAAGGATAAAAGAGGGCCGGACTATGATCCTTACCTCGAATTGAATATGTTTCTTTTTTCTATGAAAGGGTTTGCGATAACAAACATTTACATGGACCAGAGAGATGAAATATTTTATGAAAAAACAGTTAACAGGATTATAGAGCTTTATAAATAGAATGATTATGAGGAAAATTTATAAAACAGGTTTGTTTATGGTACTATTAAAGTGCAACTACATAGTTATTTCGGCACAAGTAGGTTCTGCAACAGATATTGTCAGGAAAGCTGATGAAAAATTCAATGGAGAGAAGTCAGGGACTAGTACAATGGTAATGACTATTGTAAGACCTACATGGCAACGAACCGTTGAATTTAAAAGCTGGTCAATGGGTCGTGAGAATTCACTTACATTAATCACTGCCCCTGCCAAAGATCAAGGTCAGACTTTTCTTAAAAGAGGTCCGGAAATGTGGAGCTGGAATCCATCAATAAACCGACTCATCAAACTGCCTCCTTCAATGATGTCCCAGGGATGGATGGGATCAGATTATACAAATGACGATATCCTGAAAGAATCTTCGATAGTAAAAGATTATACTCATGAAATTATCGGTGAGGAGATGATTGGTGACAGGTTATGTTATAAGATAAATATGGTGGCAAAAGAAGATGCCCCTGTCGTTTGGGGACATCAGGTAAGGTGGATCGACAAAAAAGACCTGCTAATCTTAAAAGCAGAATTATATGACGAAGATGGGTATTTAGTTCGCACAGAGTCAGGTTCAGACATCAAAGTAATGGATGGACGGGCTATTCCTTCCAGACTGGAACTAATTCCGGTTGATGAAAAAGGAAACAAAACCATAGTCGAAATAAAGGATATAAAGTTTAATGTTACTATTGACGATAGTTTCTTTTCTCAGCAGAATATGAAAAGGGTACGATAATGCCGGGAAAACGGGAGAAATCAAATAATGTACTAATACATATACTGAAAATTAATCGGAATGAAAGAGGACCTAAAAATAGCATGGCGAAATCTGTGGAGAAACAAACGCCGGACTATGATTACTTCAGCATCTGTATTCTTCGCAGTATTTTTTGCAGTCATAATGAGATCATACCAGCTTGGAAGTTATGACCGCATGATACTAAACTTCATTGAATCCTATTCGGGTTATTTACAGGTACAGGATGTTAAATACCAGGATAATCCATCAGTTGATTATTCTTTCGAATATAGCGACTCACTTGCTGTTGCTATTTCCGGAATTGATAAAGTAGTTTCAGTCTCTCCCCACATAGAATCATTTGCACTTGCCTCGAGTGGCGCTCAGACAAAGGGGGTGGCTGTTCTCGCTATTGACCCTGAAAAAGAAAGAAAATTTTCAAATCCTGAAAACAAACTTGTAAAATACAGGATAACAAATGAATCAATACACCGGCTTAAAGAGTCAGCCAGTATTCCCGTTGTAGTTTTAGATAAGGCTGAAATGAATCTGGGGAGATCTTATTCTTCAAGGGCAAGACTTGAGCTTGAATTGGGGCTTTCAACAAATGATAATAAACTATACATACCGGAGATTCTAAAATCGAGTGAAGTGTCAAATGGATTTTTTGCAAATGAAGACAAAGGAGTTCTTGTATCGGACAGACTTGCCAGTTATCTGAAAGTAACAATAGGAGATACTGTAATACTTATGGGTCAAGGTTATCATGGAGCTTCTGCAGCCGGAATTTTCCCGGTAAGAGGAATAATAAAAATGCCTTCCCCTGAAATTGATAACAAGCTAATTATAATGACAATTCCGACAGCACAGAAATTCTTTGATGCAGAAGGGAAAATTACTTCACTTTCCGTAAATCTTACAAGTAAATCTCACCGAATCATGAATGATGTACAGAAGAAGATTAATTTACTTCTGACCGATAATGGCACTGTGGCAAAAACGTGGGAAGAGCTGAATCCGGTACTTGTTCAGCAGATTCAAGGGGATAGTCAAACCGGAGTTGCCACGCTGGGAATGCTTTATTTTATCATATTCTTTGGGATTTTTGGAACTGTACTTATGATGATTGCCGAAAGGACCAGAGAGTTTGGTGTTCTTATCGCAATCGGGATGCAGAAAAAGAGACTGAAAAGAATAGTGACAATTGAAATGATATTGCTTGGTACACAAGGATTAATAGCCGGGTTACTGGCTAGTTCACCGGTTATATTATATTTCTACTATTTCCCGATATTATTGAAAGGGGCTCTTGGGAAAATGATGGAAGATTATGGATGGGATGCCGTGATGCCAACCGCATGGTTCGGACCATATTTTTACTGGCAAGCCATCGTTGTTGGTCTGATGGTATTTCTTGCAACACTTTATCCATTAAGAAAAATAGGCAAACTGAAAGAAATAGAAGCCCTTAGGAGCTAATTAAATCAGAACGTTATGATATGGTCAATATCCTGGAAGAATGTATGGCGTAACAAAATCCGAAGCCTGGTAGTTATTGTCGCTGTAACGCTTGGAATTATATCAGGGGTGATGGTTGTAGCTATAATGGAGGGCTGGGTGGAGCAGCGCATGCATGATGCGATTTATAATGAAGTGTCACATATACAGATACATAATACAGAGTACCTGAAAAATGAGGAAATACTTCTTACTGTAAAGGATACTGCTGAAATGGTCAGGGCCATTGAGGCATTACCCGGTATTTCAGGCTGGGTAAAGAGGACAAGGATGGTTGCAATGGCAAATACTCCCTGGGCAAATACCGGTGTTATTATTTATGGGATTGATCCTTTAAAAGAGAAACAGGTAACAGAGATCTATAAAAAAATTGTAACTGGAGGTGGTGAGTATCTTGATAAGGAAAAACCGGGTAATATCCTCATCAGTGACAAAACTGCTGAATTGTTGAAACTAAAGCAATACATTATTACACAGGAAGTAATTGACTGGCTAAAATCTGAAAAAGTGCCTGCAGTTGTTTTATCACAACTCGACACGCTGAAGGATGTAAGATTCAGGTCCCCAAAAGAGTTCAGGGAGGCATTAAAAGCTGAACTGACAAAGAAAGAACTGGATAGTTATGGTCTGAAAATAATTGATAAAGCCCTTGATTATAGAATCAGAATCAAAATTCAGATCACGATTTCAGACGAGGCTGGCACTCCGGTACAAGGCACTTTCAGAGTATGCGGTATCTATAAAACAACAAACGGAAGTTTTGATCAGGCTACGGTATTTGTAAATTCCGGTGAACTCGCAGGTTTGTATGATGGAAGCACTATTCTCACTCATGAAATCGCAATATTGCTCAATGATATTGAAAATGCTGACTTTGTAAAGGAAAAACTTACAGGGATATCACCTGATAACACAATTAGTACATGGAAAGAACTTGCCCCTGATGCAGCAATGATGAATGATTACATGATTATGTACTATTTTATTTTTATTGGAATTGTAATGTTTGCCCTTGCTTTTGGTATTATAAATACAATGATGATGACTATTCTGGAAAGGACAAAAGAACTAGGTATGCTAATGGCTATTGGGATGAACCGCATGAGAGTTTTTAGCATGATCATGCTTGAAACAATATTTCTTACTCTGGTCGGAGCTGTTGTCGGTATGCTGTCAGGTTGGGTGATTGTTGAGGCTTTGGGCAAATCCGGAATTCATTTTTCAACCTGGGGTGAAGGGTTTGAAGCAATCGGTTTTGCTGCCACAGTCTATCCGGTTATAACTCCTTATTTTTTTATTATTATAACCCTTATGGTAATAGTCACTGCAATCATTTCTTCAGTCTGGCCGGCCAGGAAAGCTCTCAAACTAATCCCCGTAGAAGCACTTAGAACGGAATAATCTATATAAAGAGACAAGCTATGAAAGTAATTGATATAAAAAACGTTCATAAAATATATAATGAAACCGAAGTTCAGGTTCATGCTGTAAATGATGTAACGCTTGAGTTCCAGGAGGCTGAGTTTGCAGCTATTGTGGGCCCTTCAGGTTCGGGTAAAACTACACTGCTGAACCTCATAGGCGGCCTTGACATGCCTACTTCAGGGGAGATAATTATTGATGGTACGAACTTGTCAAAACTAAAATCTTCGCAGCTTATTGATTTCAGGATGAGGAATATAGGATTTGTTTTTCAGGCTTATAACCTTATTCCGGTTTTGACTGCAAAAGAAAACGTGGAGTTCATAATGAACCTTCAGAAATGGTCGCACAAAGAACGGGATGACAGAACCTTTGAGCTTCTAAAAGCAGTTGGGCTTTACGACAGAATGAACAGCAGACCACCTAAGATGTCCGGAGGTCAGCAACAGAGGGTAGCAGTTGCCCGGGCACTTGCCTCAAGACCAAAATTTGTTCTCGCCGATGAACCTACTGCCAACCTCGATTCAAAAGCAGCTGCGACCCTGCTCGAGATAATGGAAAAACTTAACCATGTGGAAAAAATAACGTTTATTTTTTCCACACACGATGCCAGGGTAGTAAAGATGGCTCACAGGGTAATAACACTCGAAGACGGAATGGTTGTTTCTGATGATGTAAGGGAATAACTTCTCCTGACTATGATAAAGAGGCTATTATTTATATTATTCATTGCTACAGCCATAAACTTTCAGGTTTTGGCGCAGGAAAAGGTAAAGATGGTCACTTTAAACGGTTACCTGACGACCATGCAGAGTGTCATGTTTGACTCTTTATCAGGGTCTTTCATTAATGATAATCTTTTACATAACAGGCTTAATTTTAAAGGACATCTTAACGATAGCATAACATTTGGTGTCGAATTACGGAACCGGCTTTTCACTGGCGATATGGTAAGATATAACAGCTCATATTCCGGTTTGATGGGAACTGATCAGGGATGGATTGATATGTCGTGGAATATACTGGACAAACAGTCGTTTCTATTAAATTCAACTGTCGACCGGTTATGGCTCGATTTTAATTATGAGAAATTCCAGGTTACATTAGGCCGGCAGCGGATAAACTGGGGGCAGACATTCGTATGGAATCCGAATGATATTTTCAATGCATACTCTTTTTTCGATTTTGATTATGTTGAAAGACCAGGTAGTGATGCTGTCAGGGTTCAGTACTTTCCCTCTTTTTCGTCTGCTGTTGAAGTTGCCATAAAGATTGACAATGAAAATGATATAACTGCAGCAACCCTTTATCGTTTTAATAAATGGGGTTATGATATTCAGTTTCTTGCCGGATATGTAAATAGCGAAGATCTTGTTGCAGGCGCAGGCTGGTCGGGATCAATTGGTAATGTATCTTTCAGGGGTGAAAGCTCATTGTTTATGCCAGCAAAGAAGTTTTCGGGTAATCAAAATACAGTTCTTCTGACCACAGGTTTTGATAAGATCTTCAAAAACAATTCCATGGCTCAGCTACAATTTATGTATTGTAACAACCCCCTTGAACTAAAAAGTTTTAACAATTTTTATACAGGAAATTTATCCTCAAAAGATCTCGCATTTTCTAAATTCTCCGCTTTCGGACAGTTCTCCTGGGCAGTTAATCCATTGCTGAATCTGACTCTTTCGGCAATGTGGTTTCCTGATCTTAATGGGTACTTTGCCGGACCTTCGATTGATTACTCCCTGGCCGAAAATATTGATTTTTCACTTATCTGGCAGCATTTCAAGAGTATGATGGGAGGAGACGGGACAAGAATAAATCTTGGTTTTATCAAGCTGAAATACAGTTTCTAGAATTTTCATACTTTTACCGCTTCGTTTAAAACTAAAAAATCCTTTTGATGGCACTGGTACATGAATTTGAGAAAAGCGGCAACTGGTTGTTTAAAAGAAGAAGCTGGCTTCCTGTAATTCTTATAGTGGCAGGTATAATTTTAATGGATCTCGGCAACAGACAGGCAATTCTGTTTGAAATGAGAGATGAACTGATCTTCCTGGGAGTAAGTTTATTTGGTGAAGCAATACGGATTTTCACAGTAGGCTATGCTCCCCGGAATACCTCTGGTAGAAATACGATAGCCGGACAGATTGCTGATGAACTGAATGTTACAGGGATTTATTCAATTTTACGACATCCGCTTTATCTTGGTAATTTTTTTATGTGGCTCGGACCAGTCCTTTTTCTGAGGTCTTTCCTGTTTGTTGTTTTTTTTGTGCTGGTCTACTGGTTGTACTATGAGAGAATAATGTTTGCGGAAGAGCAGTTTCTCAGGAGGAAATTCGGTGAAATTTATGACAAATGGTCAGATACAGTGAAAGCCATCATACCTGGATTTAAAAGGTTTATTAAACCATCGCTTTCTTTTTCGATAAGAAATGTTCTGAAACGGGAGTACAATAGTTTCGTTAATATATTCTTAATTTTTACTATTCTGGATCTTTTCAGGAACTACTTCCTTTCAGAAAGGATATATCTCACCCCTATGTGGATTTATATTTCAGTCCCGGCTGGAGTGATCTGGCTGGCTGTCAGAACTATCCATAAGCGTACCGGATGGCTTGAAGTTGAAGGTCGTTAGAAAGCTTTATCAGTCATCCCTTCCACCAGTGAAGATCATAATGTAGTAGAGCAGAGTTGCCAGTGATCCCAGGGCAGCTACAACATAAGTATATGCAGCCCATTTTAATGCATCCTGAGCTTTATCATGATTCTGAAATGAAGTAATTCCTGCATTTGAAAGCCATGCAAGAGCTCTCTGGCTGGCATTGATTTCGACCGGCAGTGTTACAAAACTGAAAAGAGTGGTCAGCGCAAAAAGAACTATCCCTGCAAGTAAAAGAGCCGGGAAAGTGTTTACCAGTAATACTCCCAGCAAAAGCACCCATTGAACATATTTTGATGAGAAGCTTACCGCTGGTACCAATTTGGATCTGAGTCCAAGCCATGCATAAGCTTTTGAATGCTGAACTGCATGTCCGCACTCATGTGCTGCAACTGCGGCAGACGAAATACTCCTGCCGTTATAAATCTCCTGGCTTAAATTAATGGTCTTATTATCAGGGTTATAATGGTCAGTAAGCTGTCCGGGCACACTTTCAACCCTTACATCCAATATACCATTATCACGTAACATCCTTTCAGCTACATCGCGGCCTGACATACCATTATCAACAGGTATCTTGGAATATCTTTTAAATTTTGATTTCAATATCATACTCACAATCCAGCTGAGGATCATGAAACCTATGAAAAATACCCAGATGTTCATATTTGTATCCTTTTAATTTTTGTTTTCTGATATTCCGCAAAATTTCTGCCAAAAACCTTTTATTTTGTTTTTCAGGTCATTTTGTCAGAGAGTGCAAAAATAATTATTTCACGCTCAAATAAAACAGGTTATAGTCAATTGTTATCTTTGCCTGATGATTGAATCTTTTAATAAAATATTATCATTTCTTCTTTCACTTCCTGTTCATTTTTACAGGTATTCAATTTCACCACTTATAAGACCGTCGTGCCGTCATGTTCCAACCTGCTCACAATATGCGCTTGATGCACTCAAATTACATGGTCCGGTCAGAGGCTCCTTCTTAACAATAAACAGGATTCTGCGATGCCGGCCGGGTGGCACACATGGATTTGATCCCGTTCCGTTATTATGGATTCGCCGTTACCGTCCGTTTTTCGGTTTGTTTGCAAGAATGGAAAAGGGAAACCGTTTGAAAAAATAGACCTCTGGACAATCAGACAATCAGACAGTCAGACAGTCAGACAGTCAGACAATCAGACCCTCCTTCGCCGACTGTGTAGCCGAAGCTTTAGCGAAGGCATAGGCTTACGCTTGAGCTGAAGCTTCAGCGTAGGCGCACGGAGGGCAAAGCATTCAGAAATTCAGCTCTTCTTTCAAATGCTTATATCCTGCGCGGCTTACAGGAAGTTTATCACCAGACTGAAGGATGGCGACATGATTATCCTTTCCATAGGGTTCAATACGCTTGATTTCCTCGACTTTAACAATATAGGACCTGTGTATTCTGACAAAATCAGCTTTTGGCAGATTATCCTCATAAAACTTCATTGTCTGCTGTTTCAGCGCCTTTCCACCTGAATGATAAATCATTACGTAATCATCCTGTGCCTCAACGTACTTTACGTGTTCCACCGGGATAAGGTTGATAGCATTTCCTTTTCTTACAACTATTCTGCTGACAGGGAAAGAGGGCTCCGGCTTTTTTGCCAGAAGCTGGTCGGCCGGTTTCTTGTTTCCTTTCCCAGCCCCGACCTTTTCCATTACCTTTTTAACAGCCTCAATGAGCCGCTCCCGTGGGAAGGGTTTTAAAAGATAATCAACTGCATTTAGCTCGAAAGCTTTGATGGCAAACTGATCATAAGCTGTTGTGAAGATTATCTCAGGTTTTTCATCAATAACTTCAAGCATCTCAAATCCGGAAAGTTTTGGCATTTGAATATCGAGAAAAATAAGATCAGGTTTCATCTCAGAAATTGATTTCAAACCTGAAAAACCATCGGCACATTCAGCAATCAACTCAATTGAATCAATATCTTTTAAATAATGTTTTAAGATATCCCTTGCCGGGGCTTCGTCTTCAATTATTATTGTCCTTACTTTTACCATATGCATGAATCTGATTTATATAATTATTGCAATAAGTTATTAAAAATCAGCGGGAATAAAGAGTTTTACAGTATAAATACCATTGTCTTTCTTAGTTTGCAGGAAACCTTTGGCTCCAAAGAATAATTCAAGTCGTCTCGATACATTAATAAGTCCTGTCGAAGTTCCTTTTACTGAAGAGGGTCCTGGTTCATAATTATTACTGATAGTTATTTCAAGATACCCGTTCGCTACGTCAGCGCGGGTAGTTATCTTTACACTCTCAGTACTTTCGTAGACTCCATGTTTAACTGCATTTTCATAAAGAGGTTGTAAAAGCATTACGGGCATTTTAATTTCCAGACACCCGTTATCAATATTCTCCTCAGTAGTTAATCTATCCCCAAATCTCACTTTTTCGATGTCAAGATATAGCCGGAGGTTTTCCAGCTCACTCTGAAAAGTGACAGGCTGTTCATCTTTTCTAGAAAGTGCGTATCTCATAAATTCCGACAATTTGATTACCATTTCCCTGGCTTTTTCAGGATTGGTTACTGTAAGTGAACTTATAGAATTCAGGCTGTTGAATAGAAAATGAGGATTTATCTGCGACCGGAGCATCTTTAACTCAGTCTCTTTGACAAGGCTCTCCAGCCGGGCTTCTTTTGCATTCTTTTCCGAAAGATTTATGAGACTTACAAAAAGATAATATGTTAATACAATCAGCCCGTAAATAAATATTCCGGTTCCAATCCTGTATGGGAAGGTCGCTTCCCAGTATGCCTGGTAATCATTGTCTCCCGGAAGGATCAGTAAGACAATGAATTTGGTCAATAAAACCCATAGTGTTACCGAGATAGCCCCACTTGCAATAAGATTGGATATGACAGCGGTTGATTTTGTTTTGCCGGTATTAAAAAACCTGAAAGGATACCATAATGAAAGAGCGATGCCGGAATAGATCAGCATTGAGATAATGCCGTCAGGGATACTTACGTTAGTGAAACTCCCATATGCAAAATAATACAAAAGCAGCTGGCCCAGCGCTATGAAGAGCCAGACCAGCCACCAAACAATCAGTCTTGACTTGTTTGTAAGTACAGGATGTTTCATTCAGCCTGAATTAATAACTTTTTACTTCACCGCCACCGAAAACAACAGCACCTTTGATCAACAGATGTTTCGCCGGATCGACTGTTCTTCCCGGACTTAATTTCCTCATATCGCTGAAGCCGCCAAGTATGGGAGTTACCTTAATTGTAACAAACCAGTCATCAGGAACAATTATTGTGGCGCCCCCGAATACACATGCTATCTCGAGTTCAGATACGCCTATTGCCAGTTTTGCTTTTGTAAGGTCAAGTTCAATACCACCAAAAACAGCCGAAACTTTTCCTCCCCTGAAGTTTTGAGATACAATCTGACGTTCACCTCCACTGAATACATTGACATAATCAATATAGTCATCACCAATTGCACCCTTTGATGTAACCGCATTCCAGCCACGTCGTTTTGTTGCAATGAAAATGACCCCAACAATTATAAATATTGCAGGCCAGAACATATTATACATGTGAAATGTCTCACGGAAGATCAGTGGGATCATGAAAAAGCCTCCGACAGCCATTACAATTACACCTGCAGTCTTTTCTGAAGCCCCAAGTGTCATAACCAGACCGATTGCTACAAGAAGCATCGGCCAGCTGAAGATAACATTATCGATAAATTCCGGAAAGAAACCTGTATTTCTTATCACAAGGAATAATCCTGCCAGAACCAGAATCACACCGATTATGATCCTGTTATTTGAAAGGTGATGATGCTCATGTTCCGGTTGACGCTTTTCATCTCTGAAGTCTCCATTTGTTTCCATAATTGTAAATTTATTTGTTTCAGAATTAATTACTACTGTTTTTTCGTTTTAATAATGACGAAAGAATAAATGCAATACCAACCATAATAATTACGGCTGGCCAGTAGATGGTTTTTATGATTTCCGGTACATCAACATATATACGGTCAAGCAAAAACCATGTACCTCCGGCAATAAGTAACAAACCTCCGGTAAACTGAAGGTTAAGAAGAAGCAGTACGCCAACGAAAACCATTGCTGTTTCCCAGGTAAAATAGTCTCTTACACTCCCAAGGTTCAGCATGTCGTTTGTTGCAACCAGGAGCGCCAATCCCAGAACTATGAAGAACAACCCAATGCTCACCCGTGGATGGTGCTCCCTGTGTCTTTGAAAATAATGATTTTTGTTTCTCATATCCTATTTTTTTAATCTGAGTCAAAAATAATACGGATTCGAAACAATGGTCAGAGAAAATCGGTAAACTGCGGTAATAATTCGACAAATGGTCTTTTTAGGCAATAAATGTTACTTTTTTGTTGATAATTTTTTTAATTGGAGAAGGATTTATATTTTTGCAAACCAAAATTTAAGGAGATGTCCGGATTATTTACCATACCGTTAAGTGGATTAAAAGAAGGACGTCACACTTTTGATTTTGAGATTAATAAAATGTTTTTTGATCTGTTTGAAGAGTCGGAAATTAAGGAGGGTGAACTTGTTGCGATTGCTGAGGTTGAGAAAAGATCTTCCCATATTAACCTTGTAATAAGGATTTCCGGTAAGGTCAGAATATGCTGTGACCGATGCCTTGAGATGTTCGATCAGCCTTTAGAATGTGAAGACCGGATTCTGGTTAAGTTTGGTAAAATAAGGGACGACAGTGATCCGGAAATTATTACAATACCGGCCGATGAATATGAATTGGATTTGAAGCAGTACTTTTATGAATTTACTCACCTGGCTCTGCCGATTAAAAGAATGCACCCGGTGGATAAGATGGGGAAAAGTACCTGTGATCCTGTTATGCTTCAGAAACTTGAGGAGCATTTAGTTTATGAGGAAAATGAAAACGATCCAAGATGGGATGAGTTAAAGAAACTAATGAACGATAATTAAATAAGATTTTAAAATGGCACATCCGAAACACAAACATTCCAAGACCAGAAGAGATAAACGCAGAACACATTATAAAGCAACAGCACCTACAACAGGGACCTGTTCAAACTGCGGATCTTCAGTCCAGTATCACAGAGTATGCCCTGAGTGCGGATATTACAGAGGCAAACTTGCCATTGAGAAGAAGGCAACTGCCTGACTTCGTTAACCTAATTAAGATATCATGAAGATTGGCCTTGATGTCATGGGTGGTGATTTTGCACCGGATGCAATAATTGAAGGTGCAGTTGATTCCCTGAAACATTTTACTGCAGATGAAAAGCTTTTTTTGTTAGGTGATGAAGCTTCGATTCTCAGAAAGCTGAATGAAATGAGGGTCAGTCCTTCATTGTTTGGAATTGTCCCGACTACTCAGGTTATCGAAATGGGAGATCATCCTGCTAAAGCAATTTCTCAGAAGAAAGACTCAAGCATTGCTATTGGATACGGAATGCTTGAAAAAGGTACGCTTGATGGTTTTTGCAGCGCGGGTAATACCGGCGCAATGCTCGTAGGTGCCAGTTATACAGTAAATGTAATCCCCGGGGTTTTCAGACCGGCACTGGCCACAATACTGCCTTGTATTGATGGTCGGAATTCAGTTATCCTTGATGTTGGACTGAATCCGGATTGCAAACCGGAAGTACTTCTTCAATATGGTATCCTTGGAAGCCTCTATGCAAAATTTGTCCTGGGTAAGGAGAACCCTTCAGTTGGATTGTTAAATATCGGGGAAGAAGAGACAAAAGGAACTCCTGCTGTTAAGGCAGCTTATGAATTAATGAAAGAACATCCCGGACTTAATTTTGCAGGTAATATTGAGGGCAACGCTCTTTTCCACGAGAACATGACAGACGTGATAGTCTGTGATGGTTTCGTTGGGAATGTAGTCCTGAAACAGGCAGAAGCTTTTCATTCTCTCTGTAAAATAAAAAATATTACTGACCCCTATTTTGACCGTTTTGACTTTGAAAATATCGGAGGAACACCAATTGTGGGTATTAATGCTAATGTAGTTATCGGCCATGGCATCTCGAAAAGGAAAGCTACAATGAATATGATCCTTCAGACCAGGGCTGTTGTTCATGCCAACCTGGCTCAAAAGATTATTGAAGCGATATAATTATGGAAAAAATACGGGCAGCCATTACAGGTATTAATGCCTGGGTTCCTGAATACAGGCTTACAAATCACGAACTTTCAAAAATGGTTGATACCTCCGACGAATGGATAATGCAGAGAGTCGGAATCAAAGAGAGAAGAATACTGAAAGGAGAGGGTCTTGGAAGTTCGGATCTTGGTGAGCAGGCCGTTAGAGGGTTACTGGAGAAAACAGATACTTCCCCTGATGAGATTGACCTTTTAATTTGTGCAACTGTTACACCTGATATGGCTTTCCCCGCCACGGCAAATATTATTTCAGATAAGGTTGGTATTAAAAATGCTTTCAGCTTTGATCTTAACGCTGCCTGCTCCGGTTTCCTGTTTGCATTACAGACGGGTGCCGCTTATGTTGAATCAGGGAGATTTAAAAAGGTGATCGTTGTCGGAGCGGATAAGATGTCCTCAATCACAGATTACACTGACCGTACAACCTGTCCTCTTTTTGGTGATGCAGCAGGTGCTGTGCTACTTGAACCCACCGAAGAAGAATATGGGATCATTGATTATGTTTTTTATACCGATGGCTCGGGTCGTAAATATCTTCATCTCAAAGCAGGAGGATCAGTTAAACCGGCATCTCATGAAACTGTTGATGCACTTGAACATTATGTTTACCAGGAAGGCCAAAGTGTTTTTAAATTTGCTGTTCTAAATATGGCTGATGTAGCAGCTGAAATCATGGAACGCAACAAGCTTAAATCAGACGATATTGCCTGGCTTGTTCCACATCAGGCCAACCTCAGAATTATTGACGCTACCGGAAGAAGAATGGGGCTTCCTCCTGAAAAGGTTATGATTAATATCGAGAATTATGGAAATACAACTACTGCAACAATACCCTTATGCATGTGGGAGTATGAGCACAAACTTAAAAAAGGAGACAAGCTTATCCTTGCCGCATTTGGTGGTGGTTTTACCTGGGGTTCCGTATATCTTAAATGGGCTTACGATCCGAAATAAAACACTCTCTCTTTTATAAACACCCCCTTTGTGTTTCCCCCTGCCTACCGCAGGCAGGTCCAAGGAGGTAAAAATGCCCGCTATTTTAGTGTAATTCAGGTAAATACCACAGCGTTTTCTCCCCTTTAGGGGAGATGCCGCGAAGCGGCAGAGGGGTATTAGTCTCATAGATAAAAGAAATTTAAATGGAGGGCCTTCTTTTTATTTTTATCGGCAATAGTTTTTATATTTGTTAGTTATTATGTTTGTATTTATAAAATGTAGAAAGTTATGGGAAAATACAACGAGACAGACAACACAACAATCAACCTAATCAGTAACGGAACCGAAATTACCGGCGACATTAAGTCAAATGGTGATATTCGCATAGATGGTTCCCTTACAGGTAATCTGAATACAAAAGGAAAGGTAGTAATTGGTCCTACAGGAAAGGTAAAGGGAGAAGTAATCTGTAAAAACTCAGAGGTTTCAGGAATAGTGGAAGGGAAAATAAGTGTAGGTCAGCTGCTTACCCTTAAAACCTCTTCAAAAATAGTTGGCGATATAGTTACTTTCAAACTTTCTATTGAACCGGGAGCAAAATTCTCAGGTAATTGCAAAATGAGTGAAAGTGAAGACAATGAAGGAGCATCTTTCACAAAGACAAAGGAATCGGAAAAAACCGAAGAAAAACACGGAAAATAGCGGGATACGGGATTTTGCCAAATACTCCGGTTTGGCATTCCAGATGATTATCATAATCCTGGTTACAACTTGGTGTGGTATTAAGCTTGACAAAATTCTTGGATTAACCAACCCCGTTTTTACAATCATACTTGCCCTGCTGGGAGTCTTTGCAGGTATCTATACTGCAGTTAAAGATTTTATCAGGTGATCGTGTCTTTTGAAGACTTATTCTAAATATATAATTTATCTGTTATTACTTAATATTCTGGTATTTATTACCGGATATCTTTTATTGTCTGTAGCAAAGATCAACTTTCCTTTCAGCGATTTAGCCCTATTATCATTTTTCTTTTCAATAATTACCATTATATCTTTATTTGTTTTTTTCAGTGGACAAAAAAAAGAACCGGGCAGCCGGTTCATGCATCTTTTGGTATCCATAAGCCTTAAGTTCTTACTGGAGTTGGTGTTAGCCCTCATCTGGTTTTTTGTTGCTAAAAAAACAATGTCATCATCGCTAATATTATTTTTTGTACTATATTTAGCTTTCACTTTGTTTTCAACATTTTTGATGTTAAACACACTGAAAAACAAATCTTTATAAAACCAATACGGATTTGAAAACGGGAAATATAAAAGATTTTTTATTGTTTCTTCTTCTTGTTTTATTTTCTGTTCAGTCATATGGACAGGAAGAAAATGAATCCGGAAAAGCTGAAGAAGCATTTGATGCAAGGACATTTATTCTTGAACATATTGCCGATTCTCATGAGTGGCATATAATGGCAAAAAAAAATGGCGAAAGTGTAGCTATTTATCTTCCGGTTATTGTTTACAGCAATGAGAGTGGGCTTGACATATTTTCTTCAAAGAAACTTGCTCATGGTCAAGAGTATAATGGATACAAAATCGAAGAAGAAGGTGATATGAAAGGCAAAATAGTCTCTGTTCATGAAGACGGAAGTGTTGATGAAGAAAAATCAACTCTTGATTTTTCAATTACCAAATCTGTTGTTGGATTATTTTTTTCAGCGTTAATCGGTTTATGTCTTTTTTTGTCATTATCACGCTCATATAAGAAAACAGGTATCAGCCATCCAAAAGGTATTCAGAGTTTTCTGGAACCGATTATACTTTTTGTTCGTGATGATATTGCAATTGCCAACATAGGTGAACACAGGTATGAAAAATATATGCCCTATCTGTTGACTGTTTTCTTTTTCATTCTTATCAACAACCTGATGGGGCTGATTCCTTTTCCTCCTCCTTTTGGTGCCAATGTTACCGGGAACATTGCTGTTACATTTGTTCTTGCAATATGTACTTTTATTATTACTCAAATCAGCGGTAACAAAAATTACTGGAGGCATGTTTTTGCCACTCCGGGTGTTCCGTTATGGCTATTACCTGTTATGATACCTGTTGAGATAATCGGAATCTTTTCAAAGCCTTTTGCACTGATGATCCGTCTTTTTGCCAATATAACAGCAGGTCATATAATAGTTCTCAGCCTGGTCTGTCTTATCTTTATTTATCAGTCACTGGCTGTAGCTCCTGTTTCTATCTTATTTGTGATTTTTATGGATTGCCTCGAACTTCTTGTGGCTTTCCTCCAGGCATATGTATTCACCTTATTGTCAGCACTTTTTATCAGTCTGGCGATACAGGAGGAACATCATTAGTTTTTATTGTTTAATTAAAACCAGTTATTATGACAGGTACAATGGCAGCAGTTGGAGCAGGTCTTGCGGTAATAGGAGCAGGACTTGGTATCGGAAGAATCGGCGGATCGGCAATGGACGCAATAGCCCGTCAGCCTGAAGCTACTTCAAAGATACAGACAGCCATGATCATCGCTGCAGCCCTTATTGAAGGAGCTGCTTTGTTTGCTATAGTGGTTGCTCTTATTACAAAGTAAAAGATTTGAGGCACTGCAACGGTTGGTTGCAGCGCCTCTTAAAATTTAGAAACGGTTAAATTATAAGATATGGTCTTATTAGCAAATAGTCTGACAACCCCTGCACTCGGACTGGTTTTCTGGACAACAATTATTTTTGTCTTGTTCTTTCTTATCCTTAAAAAATTTGCATGGAAGCCAATACTCAATGCGGTCAAGGCAAGGGATGAGATGATCAAGGGATCGCTTGCATCGGCTGAAAAAGCAAGAAAAGAGATGCTTAAACTCCAGAGCGATAACGAGGCTATCCTTCGAAAAGCGCGTGAAGAACGCGAGGGGATACTTAAAGAAGCCAGGGATGTACGCGATAAACTGATTGCTGAAGCCAAGGGGAAAGCAACTGAGGAAGCTGAAAAACTGGTTGAAAAAGCAAGAGCGAGTATCCAAAGGGAAAAGACAAAAGCTCTTTCAGAAATTCGGGAGCAGGTGGTAACTCTTTCCATTGAAATAGCCTCAAAACTCCTTGGAGAAAAACTCAAACAAACCGGAGAACAGGGAAAACTTATTGATAATTACCTGAAAGAGATTGATTTAAATAAGAACTAAAAAGCTTTTTCCTTAATGAACGATAGCAAAATATCTGTCAGGTACTCACGTGCTTTATTCCAGTCAGCACTCGAAAATAAGATACTTGATAAAGTTAATCAGGACATGATCTTCATTTCGGAAATATGTAAAATATCGGAATTCAAAGAACTCCTGAACAGCCCTATTATAGTACCATCCAAAAAAACAGAAATATTTCATAAAATTCTTGGTAATGAATTGCATAAGTTTACGTTATCTCTTATCGATATTGTTGTGAAAAATGGCAGGGAAAGATACATCCCGGCTATCGCAAGGGTTTTCAGTCATGAAACCATGAAATATAAAGGTATTACAGAATCCATACTTACCACAGCCGTTAAAGTGGATACAAATATCAGGAAACAGGTTTCCGATCTTATTTCAAATCTTTTTAAAACAAAAGTTGATCTCAAAGAAAATATTGACAGTGATATAATTGGTGGATTTATTCTGAGGGTTGATGACAATTATATCGACGCAAGCATTAAGAACAAACTCCGGAAGATTCAGAAAGAGCTTAAAACCGGGGTTATCACGACGGAGCAATAGAAAATAACAAGAAAATTTAAGAACACGCAATATGGCAAATATTAAACCAGCAGAAGTATCAAAAATACTCAGGCAGCAACTTGAAGGAATACAGACAGGTGTTGAACTGGAAGAGGTCGGGACCGTTCTTGAGGTTGGTGATGGTATTGCGCGCATTTACGGACTTTCGAATGCACAATCAAATGAATTAATTGAATTTGAAAATGGAATAGAAGCAATTGTTCTTAACCTTGAAGAAGACAATATCGGAGCAGTATTACTTGGACCTACAGAAGAGATTAAGGAAGGTGATATAGTTAAAAGGACCGGACGTATCGCCTCTATAGGAGTTGGTGAAGGACTTCTCGGAAGGGTTATTAACCCGACAGGTCAGCCTCTTGACGGTAAAGGACCTATTGAAGGGAATCTTTATATTCTTCCTTTTGAAAGAAAAGCACCAGGAGTTATTTTCCGGCAGCCTGTAAAGCAACCACTTCAGACCGGGATTAAGGCTATTGACGCAATGATACCTATCGGAAGAGGTCAGAGGGAGCTTATTATCGGTGACCGTCAGACCGGTAAAACAGCCATAGCTATTGATACGATCATTAATCAGAGGAGTAATTTTGAAAAGGGGAAACCTGTTTATTGTATATATGTAGCAATTGGGCAAAAGGGATCAACGGTTGCCAACATTGCAAAAATACTCGAAGAACACGGAGCTCTTGAATATACGGTTATTGTTCTTGCAACAGCTTCTGATCCTGCTGCTTCACAGTTTTATGCCCCATTTGCCGGAGCTGCTATCGGGGAGTTCTTCCGCGACACAGGACGTGATGCTCTTATTATTTATGATGACCTTTCGAAACAGGCTGTTTCTTACAGGGAAGTTTCACTTCTTCTTCGTCGTCCACCTGGTCGTGAAGCATATCCCGGTGATATTTTCTATCTTCACTCCAGGCTTCTTGAAAGGGCTGCAAAGGTCATTGAATCAGATGAGGTAGCACAAAAGATGAACGATCTGCCCGAATCTATCCGCCACATGGTTAAAGGAGGAGGATCTCTCACAGCTCTGCCAATTATAGAAACTCAGGCCGGTGACGTATCAGCCTATATTCCGACTAACGTTATCTCTATCACCGACGGACAGATTTTTCTCGAGTCAAGCCTATTCAATTCAGGAGTTAGACCAGCTATCAACGTTGGTATTTCAGTATCGAGGGTTGGCGGAAACGCCCAGATCAAAGCGATGAAAAAGATTGCCGGAACACTTAAGGTTGACCAGGCACAGTACCGCGAATTAGAAGCATTTTCCAAATTTGGCTCCGACCTTGATGCCTCCACGCTGGCAATCCTTAACAAAGGGGCGAGGAACGTTGAAATACTTAAACAGCGGCAATATGCTCCGGTCCCGGTTGAAAAGCAAATTGCAATTATATACTGCGGAACAGTAGGTCTTCTGAAGGATGTCCCTGTAAATAAAGTAAAGGACTTTGAAAATGAATTCATTGAATACCTCGATGTGAAACACAGGGATGTACTTGACGCTCTCGGGGAAGGGACTTTAAACAATGATATTACAAATGTTCTTGAAAAAGTTGCCTCGGATCTTGTGATGAAGTACAGGCTCTAAACCTAAGTTAAGTTGAATAAATAAATCTTAAATGGCGAATTTAAAGGCTATAAGGATTAGAATTACTTCCGTAAGGTCAACAAGGCAGATAACCTCAGCCATGAAGATGGTTGCCGCAGCCAAATTGAGAAAAGCACAGGATAAAATTGTAAGGCTCAGGCCATATGCAAATAAGCTTCATGAGATCCTTGTCAGCCTGTCGCAGAGTCTCGCCAATTTGGAGGTAACTAATATTTACAGCAGGAAGTCAGCCCCTGAAAAAATACTTATAATTGTAATAACTTCTAACAGAGGTCTTTGTGGCGCTTTCAACTCCAATGTCATGAAAGAGGCCAGAAGGGTTATCATTGAAAAATATTATGATCAATACGGGAAGGGTAACCTTGAATTACTAGCTATCGGCAAAAAAGGTTTTGATTTTCTGAAAAAGCAGAAACTAAAAATAATCGGAGAACAAAATAATCTGCTAAATGAACTGAATTTTGAGAAAGCTGCTCTTATTGCAGAAAAGGTTATGAATAGTTTTGTTGCAGGGGAGTATGACCGGGTTGATATTATTTATAATCAGTTTAAAAACGCTGCTGTTCAAACCCTTACTAATGAATTATTTCTTCCGGTAGAAACAGCTCCTGCTGGGAAAATTGTAACCACACCGGTTGATTATATTTTTGAGCCCGGAATAGAAGAGATAGTAAACGAACTTATTCCAAAATCGCTTAAAATACAGTTTTACAAGGCAGTACTTGATTCTTTCGTGGCGGAAAATGGAGCCAGGATGACCGCAATGCACAAAGCAACAGACAATGCTACCACTATGATACGAGATCTGACACTTCAGTACAATAAGGCTCGACAGGCTGCAATTACTAACCAGATCCTTGAAGTTGTCAGTGGCGCTGAAGCTTTGAAAGGGTAAGAACTAATCTGATAATTTGGGTTGTCGAAAAAACACAATGTATAATCAATCCGGGCTAAAAAAAATTGTCGATAGGGCTTTAGTCAATCTTTCCTATAATACGGAATCAGAACGACTTATTGATCCGATAAAATACATTCTTTCAATAGGAGGTAAGCGATTACGCCCCGTATTGGCTCTGATGTCCTGCAATCTTTTTAGCGACAAGATTGATGATGCAATTATGCCCGTAACAGGGTTGGAGGTTTTTCACAACTTTACTCTTGTCCATGATGATATTATGGATCAGGCTTTGATTAGAAGAAGCTTCCCGACAGTTCATAATAAGTGGAACATAAATCAGGCAATTCTTTCAGGTGATGTTATGGCATTTATTACGAATGACTGCTTTTTGCAAACCCCAACTCATCTGTTACCAAAAGTTTTCCGGATCTTTAATAAAGCTGCAGTTGAGGTATGCATCGGGCAACAGCTTGATATGGACTTTGAAAAAGCAGCTGTTGTTTCACATGAGGAGTATCTGAGAATGATTGAGCTGAAGACTGCAGTTCTGATTGCCGCGGCTGTCAGAATTGGAGCAATATTCGGCGGAGCCGACGATAAGGATTCTGAACTTTTATATGAATTTGGCAGAAATCTCGGACTTGCTTTTCAGATTCAGGATGATCTTCTGGATACATTTGGCGATGTGAAAGTTTTTGGTAAAATGTCCGGAGGAGATATTGTTGCAAATAAAAAGACTTTCCTATATGTCAAGGCGATGGAGATTGGGACAGCTAAACAGAAAAGACTACTTCATGAACAATTTTCAGCGGAGGGAACTGATCCGGAAAATAAAATCAAAACAGTAACAGCCATTTTTAATCAACTTAACATTAAAGATATGACTGGAAACCTGGCTAATGAATTCATTAAAACCGCTTTCAGCTTTCTTGAAAGAGTAGGGGTGCCACCGGAGAGAAAAGAAGAACTGTTCCAGGTTACCAGCTCACTTATAGGAAGAGACCGTTAAAATGCAAGGCTAAAAAATGGAAACAGTTAAGAATCAGACACAATTATTATTAAATTTGTACCTTCTTAAATAAATAACTGAAATTTATGTCAATTAATACAGGGAAGATCAGCCAGATAATAGGACCGGTGGTTGACGTTTCGTTTGAGAGGCAGGGTTTTGATATGCCTGATATTTATGATGCTCTTGAAATAAAACGGGACGACGGATCCGTACTTGTTGTGGAATGCCAGCAGCATATTGGTGAAAACACAGTCCGGACAATCGCTATGGACTCGACCGATGGGTTGCGCAGGGGTATGGACGTAATTGCAACAGGATTGCCTATTACAGTGCCAATCGGAGAACAGATAAAAGGACGACTTATGAATGTAACCGGTGAGGCAATTGATGGTATCGGTGAACTCGATAAAAAAGGAGGGTATCCTATTCACCGCAATCCACCTAAATATGAGGATCTTTCAACTGAAAAAGAGGTTCTACATACAGGTATCAAGGTAATTGACCTCATTGAGCCATATTCAAAAGGAGGAAAGATCGGGCTTTTCGGAGGAGCCGGTGTAGGAAAGACTGTGGTCATACTTGAGCTGATCAATAATATCGCAAAAGCTTATTCAGGGCTTTCAGTTTTTGCCGGAGTTGGTGAAAGGACAAGAGAAGGAAACGACCTTCTCCGGGAAATGCTTGAAGCTAGAGTAATAACCTATGGCGAAGATTTTCTGGAAAATATGAAATCCGGAGGGTGGGATCTTTCTAAAGTCGACATGAACGCCCTTAAAGAATCGAAACTTGCACTTGTTTTCGGCCAGATGAATGAGCCTCCGGGAGCAAGGGCAAGGGTAGCACTCTCTGGACTTTCTGTTGCAGAGCACTTCAGGGATGGCGATGGCAAAAGTGGTGGAAGAGATATTCTTTTCTTTATGGATAATGTTTTCCGGTTTACTCAGGCAGGATCTGAAGTTTCTGCGCTTCTGGGAAGGATGCCCTCGGCAGTTGGTTATCAGCCGACACTTGCCACAGAAATGGGTATTATGCAGGAACGTATCACATCTACACGTCATGGCTCAATTACGTCAGTTCAGGCAGTTTATGTTCCTGCTGATGACCTTACTGACCCTGCCCCGGCAACAACATTTGCCCACCTTGATGCAACTACTGTATTAAGTCGTAAAATATCTGAACTTGGTATCTATCCCGCCGTTGATCCGCTGGATTCAACTTCAAGAATACTTACTGCTGATATTGTTGGGGAAGCCCACTATAACTGCGCGCAACGGGTTAAAGAGTTATTGCAGAGATATAATGAGTTGCAGGATATAATTGCAATTCTTGGTATGGATGAACTTTCAGAAGAGGATAAACTGGTAGTTCACAGAGCCAGAAGGGTACAACGATTCCTTTCACAACCTTTTCACGTAGCTGAACAATTTACAGGAATTAAAGGAGCTCTTGTATCAATTGAAGATACAATAAAGGGTTTTAATATGATCCTTGATGGTAAAGTTGATCAGTACCCTGAGTCTGCATTTATGCTTGTCGGCACAATTGAGGACGCTATTGAAAAGGGTGAAAAAATACTTGCACAGTCAAAATAATAACCCTGACTTTTGATTTTCTGCCAACTAACTAATTATAATGAAGATAGAAATTATCACTCCTGACAGAAAGGTTTTTGAAGGAGACATTAAATCTGTAAGGGTTCCAGGTAAAAAGGGATCCTTCCAGGTTTTAAAAGATCACGCTCCTATCATTTCAACTCTTGAGAACGGACCTGTCATCATGGTTGATCAGACCAATAAGGAAATAATTTATGAGATTGACGGTGGAGTAATTGAAGTTAAGATGAACAGGATTATTCTTCTTGCTGAATCGGTAAGATAGAGAATTTACTATGACACATGATGAATTCCGGAAAAATGCCCATGAACTGGTTGATTGGATGACCGGTTACATGGAAAATATAGAAAATTATCCGGTTAAGTCTTTAGTTAAACCAGGTGATATTTTTAACAGGATCCCCGGTAATCCTCCGGCTCAGCCCGAATCATTCGCCACGCTTATGCATGATTTTGAGGAGATCATTTTGCCTGGAATAACACATTGGCAAAGCCCCAATTTTTTTGCTTATTTCCCTGCAAATACCAGTCCCCCTTCAATACTGGCAGAGATGCTTATTGCCACCCTTGGAAGTCAGTGTATGATATGGGAAACATCACCAGCGGCAACAGAACTTGAAGAAAAGGTGATGATATGGCTCAGAGATCTTATAGGACTTCCTGCAGGTTTTGAGGGCGTAATTCAGGACACTGCTTCTACTGCTACTCTTGCTGCAATACTGACCGCCAGAGAAAAAATAACTGATTACCAGATTAACAATGAGGGTGCAGAACTAGCAGGAACACTGAGGGTTTATTGTTCGGAACAGACTCACTCTTCAGTAGATAAGGCTGTTAAAATCAGCGGGATTGGCAGGAAAAACCTTGTTAAGATTCCGGTAAGGAGCGACTTCTCAATGGATCCGGAAAAACTTAAAAAAGTCATTGAGAACGACAAAAATATTGGATTCAAACCATGTTGTGTAGTTGCCACAATCGGAACAACAGGAACTACAGCAATTGACCCTTTAAGAGCCATAGGGGAAGTTTGTGCAGGAAATGACATATGGCTTCATGTTGATGCCGCAATGGCCGGAACGGCCCTTATTTTGCCCGAATTTCAATGGATGCTCGATGGCAGGGAGTATATCGACAGTTTTGTTTTCAATCCTCATAAATGGATGTTTACAAATTTTGACTGTTCAGCCTATTTCGTAAAGCAGCCGGAGCTTCTTATTAAAACTTTTGAAATACTTCCTGAATATCTGAAAACCAGAACTAGAGGGAAGGTAAATGATTACCGCGACTGGGGTGTGCCTCTTGGACGAAGATTCAGGGCTTTAAAACTCTGGACTGTAATAAGAATGTTCGGTGTTGAAGGCCTTCGTAACAAAATCCGGGAGCATATTAATATTGCGGCACAACTTACCGAAATGATTTCAAATGAAAATGATTTTGAGTTATTGGCACCTGTGGTAATTAATGTGGTCTGTTTCCGTTATAAACCAGTTGGAACGGATGAGGACCAGGCCAATGCTTTAAATGAAAAGCTGAACCATATGCTTAATGATTCCGGTAAGGTTTATCTGACTCATACTGTTATTAACGGAAAATACGCACTTCGAATGGTGACCGGTCAGACCAATGTGACATTCAGTCATGTCGAAAAAGCCTGGGATCTTATTATAAAAACTGCAAGAAGTCTGTAATCAATGACACATTAAATGCGTTTTTTGCCAATATTCATTCCGAAAAGATCAATGTTAAACAGCAGTTTAAAGTGAGGTATTGCTCCAAACGCTCGCCAGGAAGTCTGTACACCGCCTGATATCATAAACGGAATCCGGAAAACATAAAAATCTGACATTAGTTCAAGTCCGAAAGACTTGAATGATTCCTTATAATCATGATATACCATTGTATTTCCCTGTTCACTTTGATTGAAAACGTAATTGCCGGTACCACTTGTAAAATCGTAAAACAGGTCTGTGCGGATTCTCTTCAGATAGAGAAGACTTGAGATGTTAAAATCAGGATATGCAAGGGGCATAAAGTAATCAATGGAAAGAAATCCGATTTTTTTTGAAAAAATATGCTCATAACTCCGGGAAAATGAAGTTCTGTTACCAAGAATAAATCTTTGGGGGTTCTGCGTCTCTGTTTCGATCCGAAGTTTAATACCATTATTGCGGAAGAGGCCAGGGAAATAAAAAGCTGTTTTCGCAGTTGTTATAGTTCCATATAATTTTTTATCGAAAGGAGAAAATGAATGACTCAGGTCAATAACCTGTGCCCACTTTGGGTAGATGTCACGTATAGCTGACCTACGGTAGTTGGATAAATATAACCTTCCCGTAAATTGAATTTGTCCCTGATCATAGATGCCGTTCTCCTTGATATAAATATAATTATTACTATAAACTGATGAAGCGGAAAAACGGAGGTATTGGGAATTTTTACCACCAGAAAACGTTAAGGGAAGAGAAATCGTGTTAGTGAAATCAAATCCCTCTTTAATGTCAAAAGGATCAGCTACCGTTTCCCTGAATTTCTGAATAATCGGGCTGTACCCGTAATCCATCTGGGATTCAAAAACCAGATACCAGCCAAGCCATTTTATCCTTGAATGAAGCTTATGCCTGTTGTCTGAATACTCATATCCAAAAGATGAAATCAACGTACTCAGCTGGTTTTGTGACATCAGCGAAAAGCCTGGTTTTATTGTAGCAGGATCCGCCTTTACCTCCTCAATATCGGCATAAAAAGGCATCCAGCTGTGAAATTTGAAAAGATGTTGCCATTTCCTGTACGGCACAGGGGTATAAATCTGATTGCGATCCTCACCTGGTGAGCTTTTAACTGTATCAAACCTGTTTATCAGAAGGGATGATGAACTGTTGTTGACCTCTGTTTCAATTGTTCCTGTCGGCAGGGTTGAATAGCAGATGTTGTTACCTGATGATGTATAATCAGTAAAAAGCAAAGTATATTTTTTTATAATCAGATCACTTATTCCGAATCTTGATCTTGTAACCGGTTGGATAGTTTTATCAGGCTTGAGGAGATAAATATTATCAGTACCTGAAGAGGAACTGACAAAAAAAAGTGAATCATTCCTCAGGTAGGAAGATTGAAGATCATTTCTGCCTGCCTCAATGAGAGTGTCCCAAGTATGGCCGGTCATATTATATGACATAATACCCTCTCCCTCTTCTGTTAAGAAAATAGCAGAGACCTTTTTCCCTCCCTCATCCCACTGAGGACGCTGAAGATATGCGTTTCCGGGTACCGGAGTCGTTTTAAGAATATAACCATTCCATGCATCAATAATCACAATATTATTCCTGTTATCGATAGTATTTTCAGTTGCTGCTATATTGTTGCCATCAGGAGAGATCGATGCAGCCATGTACCGTGTATTCCTGGTAAGCTGTTGTATTTTATTCTGCCTGATATCCATAATCCTGATAACGGACCAGTTCCTGTTTTCCCACCTGGGATCGGGATGAGTTTCAACCCATACAAGCTTTCCCTTTGCATATGATATAAACCATGGATATATCTGACCAGGAATAAAAATCCTTTTTTCTGATTTTTCTGACGGATTGATCAGAACAAATGAAGGAGGCTCTGACAGCGAAGTTTTAACAGCAATAATACTGTCGTTTCCGGCAATGACCGGGGAATAGTAGTCAATGTATTCTTTCCCTTTTGGTGGATTTATTACCTCATATGTTTCGCTCCCTGATTTGAAATCGTCTGATATCCAAAGAGTTTTAAGAGTGTCAAATGTTTCCCTGAATAGCTTTCTTTTTGTCAGGTTAGCATTTTTTGAAAGGCTTATATTTACAGGGTTTATTGTAAATGGCATGTTAGCAGTGAAACTCAGGGCTTTATTCCAGATCATCGGGTCATATTTAAAATGGGACCATGCTATCATCTGATAGCCCGTCTGATAATGATCAGGGATGAAATCCCTGAATGATCCGTTAACAATTTTATCATACTTGTACATTTTACCTTTTTCAACAGAAATGGCTTTAAGCTGTTTTTGGAAAGAGGGGCTTCTTCCACGCCCCGATTCGGTCAGAACTGATTCGGAAAAAACAGCATCCCCTTCCAGGAACCAGAGTGGTAAAAGTGTTGTAACAATACCGGGAAACTGTTCCCCCAGAAGAACCGACATTGCTTTTGTAAAGCCTTTATTCAGCGATTCCATCTGGAGAACATGAGTCAGTTCATGTATAGCAAGTTGTCTGTTGGGATCAAGTGGTATTGTATTCTGTTCAGGGGTTGGATAAATCTCCATCCTTCGGGGGGCCCATGCAACATACCCGTTGGACTGGGTTGTAAGATTGTGAATAACAACAGGTATTCTGAATTTTTTTTCAGGATAAAGAAAAGTAAGTTTTGAATACGCCTCATAAAGTGATTTCGCAAAATCGACACCTCCTGATCCATATTTTTCGGGGTAAATAATTGTAAATCTGCCGGTTTTTATTTGCATCCATTTTAATGACGCTGGATCCTGTCCTGTATCATAGTATTGGGCAGAAGTAATTGAAAAAAACAGGAAGAAACCAGTACAAAACAAAAACGACAGAAGTTTCATCAAGGTCCGTTTGTTCAAAATTAGTAAAATATATGAGTGTCACCATCCGAAACCACAGTTTGAAAAAAATTAACTAATTTGGTCGTCTGATCAATTATATGATACTCTGCGCAAAAATGAAACTTAGGGGATGAGAAATTACAAGTTTGTTAACAACATAACAGGATGGGTGATTTTTGCAATTGCTGCATTTACCTATCTTATGACCATTGAACCAACTGCAAGCCTTTGGGACTGTGGTGAATTCATTGCCTCTTCTTACAAACTGGAAGTCGGCCATCCTCCTGGGAATCCGGTGTTTATGGTCATGGCCAAATTCTTTACTCTTTTTGCCGGAGGAAATGTTTCAAAAGTTGCTGCAATGGTGAACGCCATGTCGGCTCTTGCAAGTGCATTTACCATACTTTTCCTGTTCTGGACTATCACCCACCTGGCAAGGAAGATCATTATTAAAGACGAGAGTCATTTTAATTTCGGAAGAATAACTGCAGTAATGGCTGCAGGTATTACAGGAGCTCTGGCATATACCTTTTCAGATTCATTCTGGTTTTCGGCTGTAGAGGGCGAAGTATATGCGACATCATCTCTTTTTACTGCACTTGTATTCTGGGCAATACTTAAATGGGAAAATGTGTCCGAAGAAAAATATGCTGACCGTTGGATTATTTTAATTGCTTTCCTGATGGGACTTTCAATCGGTGTCCATCTACTTAACCTGCTTGCAATTCCTGCAATTGTGCTGGTTTATTATTTTAAAAAATACGAGTTTACATGGAAAGGATTCATAAGTTCTATAGCAATCTCATTTCTATTGCTGGCACTACTTATGTACGGAATAATGCCAGGTGTTGTAACTATCTCTTCAAAACTAGACCTGTTATTCGTGAACACATTCGGTTTGCCGCATAACAGCGGAATGATTTTTCATGTCATTCTTACAGCAACACTTTTCATTCTTGCTATTAAATCGACATTCTCATCTTCAAATAGTGCAAAGAATACAGTTTTGGCTGTTGGAGCATTATTCCTTACCGGAATCTGGATAATATCAGGATCAGCAATTCTTAATCTGATTATACTCCTGGCTATAGCCGTATTTACATGGTATCTTGCAGGCAAAAGCAAACCGGTTTTAAACACTATCCTCACTGCAATTATGGTGATTCTTATCGGGTATTCTTCCAACGCTCTTATAGTGATCAGGACCTCTGTAAATCCTCCTCTGAATGAGAATAATCCGGAGAATCCTTTTAGTCTTCTTTATTTTCTTAACAGGGAACAATACGGAGAGCGACCTCTTATACGCGGCCCTTATTTTAATGCTCCTGTTACGGATTACAAAGACGGGAAGCCAAAATATGCCCTCGAAAACGGGAAGTACATAATAACCGGACATAACCTTGAACGTGAGTACGATCCCCGGTTCATCACCCTTTTCCCCCGGATGTGGAGCGATCAGAGTGAACATGAACCCATTTACCAGGAATGGGGCAAAATAAAAGGGATCCCTATCCAGGTTACGGACCAGTCGGGTGAAAAGAAAATAGTACGAAAACCGCGCTACAGTGAGAATTTAAGGTTTATGTTTTCATACCAGTTCGGATATATGTATTTCAGATATTTCATGTGGAACTTTTCAGGAAAACAGAATGATACACAGGGAACCGGAGGTGCAATTAACGGGAACTGGATCACCGGAATTAATTTTCTGGATGAACCCAGGATTGGAACATCCGATATTCCCGACAATATGAAAAGCGACACATCTAGGAACAAATATTATCTTTTGCCATTCATTCTGGGGATCGTCGGGATGTTTTATCAGCTTAACCGTGATAATAGAAACTGGTGGATAATTTTACTGCTTTTCATTATGACAGGGGCTGCAATTGTCTTTTATCTGAACCAGTATCCTAACCAGCCAAGGGAACGGGACTATGCATATGCAGGATCGTTTTACTTTTTTGCCGTCTGGATAGGATTAGGTGTACTGGCTCTCTTTGAAGCTCTGTCAAAACTGACAGGAGAGAAAATAGCAGCACCTCTTGCCGGAATATTGTGCTTTCTGGCAGTTCCGGCTATAATGGGATCGGAAAACTGGGATGATCACGACAGATCCGGCCGTTTTCTCGCCAGGGATGTGGCATTTAATTATCTGAACTCTTGTGCCCCCAATGCTATCCTTTTTACCAACGGCGATAATGATACATTTCCGTTGTGGTATGCCCAGGAGGTAGAAGGAGAAAGAACAGATGTCCGTGTTTGTAACCTGATGCTCCTTAATACTGACTGGTATATCAACCAGATGAAATGGAAAATGTATGAGTCTGATCCTCTGCCAGTTACACTTCCCGTTCAAAAATACTATGATGGTATCAATAACCAGGTTTTTATAATTGAGAAGACTAAGGATCCGGTTGATATTTCGACCATAATCGATTTTGTAAAAAGCGATAATAAAGCCACTAAAGTTCAGATATCACCAACAGAAATTCTTGATATCATACCATCCAGGACAATAAGAATACCGGTCGATTCAGCTAAGGTTATTGCTTCAGGCACTGTTAAGGCGAAGGATGCAGACAAAATTGTTCCGTATATCGATATTAAGCTGAAAGGTAATTCAATCCTGAAGAGTCAGCTGATGGTTCTGGATATACTGGCTCATAACAACTGGGAACGTCCGGTTTATTTTGTAACAGGATATCATAATGATGCTTTGGGTCTTGAGGAGTATTTTCAGCTGGAGGGACTCGCTTTCCGGCTTGTTCCGATAAAATCGCAAAACAAAAGCTGGGTTGATTATGGCAGGATTGATACGGATATTTTATATGAAAATCTGATTAACAGATTTGTATGGGGAGGAGCAAATGATAAAAAGGTGAATATAGATTATAATCATATCCGGACTTTAATTGTGGTTAAAGCCCGTTTGAATTATGCCCGGTTGGCAAAAGCGCTTGTTGCAGAGGGGAAAAATGAAAAGGCTCTTGAAGTACTTAATCGCTGTATGGAAGCTCTTCCTCCTGAAAAAATTCCTTACGATCCCTATTTTCCTGATTTGATTGAAGCGTTCTTTGCTTCCGGAGCTTCAGATAAAGCTGTTGAAATGACTAAAGATCTCTGTGATTATTATTATGGACGGCTTGATTATTACCTTAAGCAAAATCCATATATTATCAGTTCTGCAGAATATGAGGTTCAGACAGCTATTCAATACACTTCAAGGGTAGCAAACTTCTGTCTGACAAATGGTAAACCGGAGCTGGCAAAGGAAATTAACAAGAAGCTGGAAGCCTATTATGCCGATTATATCAGTAAACAACAATCAGCATTAAGATAAAATCGGTCAGGGCCGGTAAGTGACGGAGATATTTACCTCTTGTTTCAGGTATTTTTCAAGTAACGAAAATACATTTTCCGGGTAAACCGGTTTCAGAATATATTCATTGCAACCGGCAATGAATGCATCCGATTTAGTTTGTTCAGAAGAATAAGCCGTTATCATCAGAACAGGAACGCTTTTTCTCTCCTTTCTGAACATTTTGGTACAATCAATTCCGTTGATCAGGGGGATAAGAAAATCCATAATTACAAGATCAATCTTTGCGTCCTTATTGCTTATATAATCAACAAAATCTTTACCGGTACGGAACTTTTTAACTTCAGCCCCCGAACTTTGAAGAAGAGTTTCATAATATCTTATGGATGGAATATCATCCTCAACAATGACAATAGTCTTATTTGTTAATTCTAAACTGCTGAAATTCAGGGACATTATTATTTTCCTTTTAACTTGTATAAAATTACGATAAGATTCAGATGCCTGATAAAATAGATACCGCAATTATTAACAATTTATCAACAAATTTTATGCCGGGATAAGAAGCTTTGTTAGAAATTAGCGACATTCCCAGGCAGTTCTTGTATTTCCGATCACTACGTCATCCATTGCTTCGATTGCAACGAGTTTAGCATCACAATATTCTGATTCCGGACCTTCATGATCGACTGTGCCATCAATATATGTAACCTGCTTGCAGATTTTGCAGGTACTCAGAGCTTCACAGGAAGTAAAGGACAGGGTCATGAAAATAAATAATGCGCCAAGTAAAAGTATTCTTTTCATCCGGATCTTATTTCGTTTCAAATATAAACAAACTCTTTCCCTATGGACTCGTTTTTATACAAAAAAGTTGCATTTTCAAAATTATTAGGTACATTGATGCATCAATTTTTTAAAACGCAAGTCATTATGAAGGAATGAGAATATTATAAACGGAATAAAATTTAATAGTCATGGAAGATTCAAAAATGAGAAAGCATGTAACCGTGGTCGGAGCCATTCATATTGGTTTTGGCATCCTCGGGTTAATAGGAGCAATTGTTGTGTTTTTTGTGCTGCATTTTGCGAAGGGATTTGTTGCTAATGAAGATGTGCCAACAATGGTTCTGAGCTTCCTTTCTGTCAGCCTTCCCTTGCTTATAGGATTCATGTCAACCCTCGGACTGGTTGGTGGAATAGGTCTTCTTATATTTCAGTCATGGGCAAGATACCTTGTTATGGTTGTCGCTGCAATTGGCTGCCTTAATATCCCGATCGGAACGCTGCTAGGAGTTTATTCCCTATGGGTTCTTCTGCAGGATGACACGATTAAACTATTCCCAAAGAAATAAACTTCTCTTGAAGAGAAGAGAGGTTGGATATTGAATTCAGCCTCTTTTTTTTTGCTCGATTATTTGACAGGGATAATTCTAATTTCTAAATTGTCAAAAAATATGATCATATGGCTGACGACAACAAGATAATTTTTTCAATGTACCGTGTGGGGAAAACATTTCCTCCACATCGCCAGGTACTTAAGGATATTTCCCTCTCTTTTTTCCTTGGAGCAAAAATTGGTATAATTGGTCTGAACGGATCGGGGAAATCGACTCTTCTGAGGATAATTGCAGGGTTGGAAAAGGAATACCAGGGAGAGGTTACTTTCCTCCCCGGTTATTCGGTCGGGCATCTTCCGCAGGATCCTCTTCTTGATGATAGCCGTACTGTCCGTGAAATTGTCGAGGAGGGTGTTAAAGAGATAGTGGATATAATCAAAGAATACGAAAAAATAAACATAAGTTTCGGGGAACCTGAGGTTTACGAAAACCCTGACCGGATGCAGCAGTTGATGGACAAGCAAGCTGTTCTTCAGGAGAAGATCGATTATCACGACGGATGGAACATTGAACATAAGCTGGAAAGGGCGATGGATGCTCTCAGATGTCCTGAGAGTGATGCAAAGGTAAATGTTCTTTCAGGAGGTGAAAGGAGAAGGGTCGCATTATGCAGATTACTACTTCAGCAGCCTGATATTTTGCTACTTGATGAACCCACTAACCACCTTGATGCAGAGTCGGTGCAGTGGCTTGAGACAACACTTAAACAATATCATGGCACAGTTATTTGTATTACACACGACAGATATTTTCTTGATAATGTTGCAGGTTGGATACTTGAACTCGACAGAGGGGAGGGGATTCCATGGAAAGGGAACTATTCCTCATGGCTTGAGCAGAAAGCAAAACGTCTTGAGGTTGAGGAGAAAGGAAATATTAAAAGAAGAAAGATACTTGAGAGGGAGCTTGAATGGGTAAGGATGTCACCAAAAGCACGTCATGCCAAATCAAAAGCCAGGCTCGGAGCTTATGAAAGCCTTCTTAACCAGGATGTCAAAGCAAAAGAGGAAAAACTTGAAATCTTTATTCCCAATGGTCCAAGACTTGGAGATAAGGTGATAAAAGCCTCACATGTTGCTAAATCCTTTAGTGATAAGCTGCTTTTTGACGACCTGGAATTCAATCTCCCTCCAAACGGAATTGTTGGTGTCATTGGTCCGAATGGTGCAGGTAAAACAACACTTTTCAGGATGATAATGGGTCAGGAAAAGGCAAGCAAAGGAGTTTTTGAGATAGGAGAAACCGTGGTTCTTGGATATGTCGATCAGGCACATGCTGCAATCGATCCTTCAAAAACTGTCTATGAAGTCATTTCCGGGGGCCAGAACGACATCATGGTTGGGAACAGACTTGTGAATGCCAGGGCATACGTTTCTCGATTTAACTTCACCGGAGCCGACCAGGAAAAGAAATGCGGTGTACTATCAGGGGGAGAAAGAAACAGGCTTCATCTGGCACTTACACTTAAATCGGGAGCGAATGTGCTGCTTCTTGACGAGCCGACAAATGATATCGATGTCAATACCCTCAGGGCAGTGGAAGAGGGTCTGGAAAACTTTGCAGGATGTGCGGTTATAATCTCCCACGACCGGTGGTTCCTCGACAGGGTGACAACCCACATCCTCGCATTTGAAGGAGAATCCAGGGTAGTGTGGTTTGAGGGAATATACTCCGACTATGAGGAGAACTATAAAAAGCGGGTTGCAGACACAACTCCTGTAAGAATAAAATACAAAAAACTGATTTAGAAAAGGAGCAAAGGTACAAGGGGGCAAAGATTCAATGGTCCGATAGGTGATTATGTGGTTCATTAATATGTAAATGATGAATAAAAAATATTTTTTTCTGATTGGAATTTTCGTTAGTGTCTCTTTTTTAATATCATCATCAGCTTACAGCCAGATCGGAACCCGATTTGCTTCAGAGAAGAAAATAGTAACTGATCCTGTTACAGGGACACAACTCACATTTCTGACAAGCAATCCTGCCGGGGATTCGAAGATTTACCAGACACATCGCCAATGGACAGCCGATGGCAATTGGGTTATCTTTCGCTCCAACAGGGTTCGTGGCGAAGCGATGGGAGTAAATGAAAGAACAGGTGTGATTGTTCAGGTTTCAGAAGGGGGTTTTACAGGAATGCTTAACGTTGCCCAAAAGTCAATGAAGCTCTATTTTATGCGATTAGCCAAACGGGAACCAGGCTCCTTTCGTGGTGGTCCGGTTCAGGTTATTGAGGTTGATCTTGCAGAATTATTTGCCGATAGTGAGAATGGCAGGTTGAAAGCTGCAAATGAATATCAGAGAATCTGCGGTACTACACCGGCGGAAATGGGAGCCGGTGGAGATATGGCTCTGGATGCAAGCGAGGAATGGGTGTACTTCAGGGTGGGGAAAGAGGAATCTGCAAAACACCTCCCTGCAGGTACAAAAATAGAATCCAATTTCGGACCAAGAAATATGGGAGCCGGACCATCCAGAATCGGGAGCATGAACATTAAAACCGGCAAGGTAAGTTTCGTTGTGGCAGTACCATTTCAGATAGGTCATATCCAGACCAATCCGTGGGTCCGTGGTGAGATAGTTTTCTGCTGGGAAACCGGAGGGAAAGCACCCCAGCGCACATGGACGGTAATGTCTGATGGCACAGGCCTGAGACCGCTTTATCCGGAGTCGGAGTATGAATGGGTGACCCATGAAGCCGTTATATCTAAGGATGAAGTTGCGATTGCTATTATGGGCCATCGGAAGATAGGCACTCCCGAGCAACCTGTAGATCCGAAGAATCCTGGCCAGGAGACAGCCTGGGGCCCCTCCGGGACACGTGAAAAACCCACCGGACTGGGAATAGTTAATTTAAGAACAAGGGAAATGACCATCGCAGGACAAACACCTTCAGGTAGCGGATTATGGCATGTAAATGGGTCATCGGATGGACGATGGGCGGTTGGTGATGATTTTTCCAGGGGAATATATCTGATTGACCGTCATACACACGAGATGATATTACTTTCTACAGGACATAAAGAAACTTCAGCAGATCACCCTCACCCGACTTTCAATCCGGATGGCACCAAAATAGAAATTCAGTCAGCAATGTTATCAGAGGATAACAAGTCGATGAACATCTGTATTATACCTGTACCGGAGGCCTGGTTGAATAGACAGTATTAAAGATCTCAAACCAGGAAATAATTATCAGAAAATTAATAAAACATCTGCGTTAATCTGCGGATTCTGCGGGAAATACTTTTTTTCTCCCGCTGATCACGCAGATTTACGCTGATAATTCATTCAAATGTAAATGTGAGAAAACTAAAGTTTTACAACTGAAGCTCCAGTGCTTTTCTTGTTACAGAAGGCGTGGTAAGCCCTCTGTCGCCCAAAGCAAGCCATCTTCTCTCTTCAAACCTGCTTACAATATTATCAATTGTATCCTGCTTAACCCCGTAGTCGGTGAGACGTGTTTTGATTCCAAGTGATTCAAAAAAACTTACCGTTTTGTCAATGGCAGCATTTACTCTTTCCTCTTCTGTCCCTTCTTTAATGTTCCAGACTCTTTCTCCGTACTTAAGTAATTTATCTTTCTTCTCTTCGCGGAGAACCTTCCATAACCCTGGTAAAACTATGGCAAGAGTCCTGGCATGATCAATACCATGGAGAGCTGTCAGTTCATGTCCGATCGAATGTACCGACCAATCACCCGGTACGCCGCACTGAATCAGTCCGTTAAGAGCCATTGTGGCGCTCCACATAAGGTTTGCCATAGCATCATAATCGGCAGGATTAGTATAAGCTTTCGGACCCTCTTCTATAAGAGTTAAAAGGATTGCTTCAGCAAAACGATCCTGAATTGGGGCATTCACCGGATAAGTAAGGTACTGCTCAATTACATGCACAAATGCATCTACTACTCCGTTAGCAACCTGGTTGCGGGGCAGCGAGCCGGCTGCCTCTGGCAGCAGAATAGAAAATCTTGGGAAAGAATATGGTGATGCAAAAGCAAATTTTTCAGTTGTTGACTTACGGCTAATAACAGAGTTTTTATTCATTTCGGTTCCTGTCGCAGGCAGGGTAAGCACTACACCTATAGGCATTGCTGATTTTACAGGTTCATTCCCTGACAGGATTTTCCATGGATCTCCATTCTCATATAGTGCAGCTGAAGCAATGAACTTTGTGGCATCAATTACTGATCCGCCTCCCACAGCAAGAAGAAAATCAATCTTCTTTTCTTTTATTATTTCAACTGCTTTCATTCCGGTTTCATAAGATGGATTAGGCTCAACTCCTCCAAATTCGATCACATTAAAACCTTTAAGGGCCTCTTTTACCTTATCATAAACGCCGTTTTTAAATATACTGCCTCCCCCGTAGATCAGCAGAACCTTATTACCGGCAGGAATCTGCGAAGCAATTTTTGATATCTGGTCTTTTCCGAAAAACACTTTTACCGGGTTATAGAATTCAAAATCTTTCATAGAAATATTATTTAAAAACATTTGATCAGGTAATATAGCAACTTAATTTATGAAAAGGTTAATTGTTAAAAAAAAGTCCGGTATTTTAATACCCGATTTTCCTGGTAGCCCCACCTGGACTACATTAAAATCTCAAGAACCCGTGAAAATCAACAGTGCTAATTCCATCCATCAGGTCTGAATAGATTTTAGATAAAAAAAGGGCACAACGACCAAACATTGTGCCCCCTTAGAATGCTTTTATTGTAAGTCTTCTATTTCGGCAAAAAGTTCTCCATCACCCACAGTTCTTCCTTGGTCCCATCATTGACGCTGAACGCAAAGTGGCGGTTGTCAGGGTGAAGCGTGAAGAACTCCATTTTGGAAACGGAGAGGTCCAGCTTCAGCGGCGTCCCGCCCTGCGCCGGAACCCGCCAGATTTCACCGCTCGCGGTATCGAGGAGTCCATCGAGTGCCTGGGCGATGATGTAACGACCGTCCCT